>JBKJOH010000357.1:0-3087 GCA_046593295.1 Polaromonas sp.
TCCTGTTCGGAAATGGGTTTTCCGAAAGCTGCACCGCCCGCGCTGGAAGGTCCCTTTGGCGCGGTCATGCAGGCGCTAAGCAGTATCAGTGGCAGCAGCGCTGCCAGACGTTTAACCGATGCCATTTGTCACCTCCCCGGCTGCGCTGACGTTCCACGGGAATATCCCGTTGTGGTGCTGGACGAACCCGACAATGGCGCGCGACTTTTTAATGTCTTCGACTGTCGGTTGCACATACCCGGTGCTGTCCACTGCTCGACTCGCAATGACCGCAGATCCACCTTGCCAATTCCAGTTGAATCGAAATCGAGTCAGGCACTTGTCAATGACTGGGTCTTCAAGAACCGCTTGCTGCCATGTCTTGCCACCGTCCACGGTCACATCCACTGCGGTGATCTTACCGTTGCCTGACCACGCAAAGCCCTGGATTTCATTGAAGCCGCGTTGCAGATTCATGCCGCCGGACGGTCGTATCACGACTGACTTTGCTTCCATCACAAAGCTGAATTTACGCCACATTCCGTTTGGCATCGGGTCGGTATAGCGCGCTGTTTCGCTGCGCACATGCCACGGCTCGGTGCCGGCCTTGATCCGTCTCAGCCACTTGACGCTGACATTGCCTTCCCATCCGGGAATGAACAGGCGTAGCGGATAACCGTTCTCGGGGCGCAGCATCTCCCCGTTCATCGCATACACCAGTAAGGCATCGTCAAGCATTTTTTTGACCGGAATACTGCGCAGGTGAGCCGACCCGTCCGCGCCTTCGGCAATCAGCCACTTCACCTCGGGCAGCATGCCTGCCTCATCCAGCAACCATGAGACCGGCACACCGGTCCATTGCGCGCAAGAGAGCAGACCGTGCGACTGCTGAACTGTTTTGGAGGACGGCTTGAGCCAATCAGTGAGCCCGTTTCCGGAACACTCCATGAAATAGAACTTGGACACTGACGGGTAGCGCATCAGGTCCGACATGCTCAGCTTCAGCGGCTTGCGCACCATGCCGTGCAAAGCAAGCACATGCGTATCCGGATTAATGTCAGGCACGCCGTTGTGATGGCGTTCGAAGAACAGACCGTTTGGTGTCGTGATGCCTGGCTGCGATTGCAGCGGCGTCATGCTCCAGTCAGATAAATTCTGTCTATTAACGAGAACGTCGGTGCGCCGTCTCTTGACCTGTGCTTCAAACTTCGACGGCAGGCCGTACTCCTCTGGCGGAATGGTGCGGCCCATTTGCTTGTTTGATTCCGGCACAGGTAAGGCCTGACCGGAAGCGACAGCGGACACGCCCAGTGCGCCGGCGCCACCTGCCATGGCAATCGAGTTCCGAAGAAATGATCGCCGTTTGGGATTGTGGGTGATCGAACTCCCTGCCTGGAGTTCGATCTTTGAAGCCTCGACGATGTCTTTTGATTTTTCAATCACTTTCACGTTGATCTCCTTCTTTTGTTAATCAGAATCGCTTAAAACTGACCTGCTGGGATAGGAACTCCAACCGCATGAGCCCCACTATCCCACCAAAATCGGCCTCAAAAAATCCGTAAAAACCCGTACACCGAAAGTCGCCAGTCTGACTTGCCAGGAGTTTGCGTCACCATCGTCAAAAACGACACGCCCGGGTGCCTACTGGGACAGTCCTACCCCGGCGTGCTACATCGCGTTACCGTATTGACCGGGGCTGGTGCGGCAGGTATTGTGCTGTGATAATCGGCGCATGACCATCCGCGACATCCTCAAAATGGGCGACCCGCGCCTGCTGCGCGTTGCCCAGCCAGTACCTGAGTTCGACACAGACGAGTTGCATCTGCTGATATCGGACATGTTTGACACCATGCACGCGGTAAGCGGTGCTGGTCTTGCTGCGCCGCAAATTGGTGCTGATTTGCAGTTGGTGATTTTTGGTACCCATGCGGTCAATCCGCGCTACCCCAATGCGCCTGTTGTGCCGCGAACCGTGTTACTCAATCCGGTCATCACGCCTCTTGGCACTGATGAGGAGGACGGCTGGGAGGGCTGCCTTTCAGTGCCGGGACTACGCGGCTTGGTGCCCCGTTTTTCGCACATTCGGTATACCGGATTCGACCAATATGGCGGTCCGATTGACCGCACCGTCGACGGTTTTCATGCGCGGGTCGTGCAGCACGAATGTGACCATCTGATTGGCAAGCTGTACCCCATGCGTATACGGGATTTCTCGCAGTTTGGTTTCACCGAGGTTTTGTTTCCTGGCCTTGACGCATCGGCTGGCGACTAGGGCCTATTCGTAACTACTCAGGTGTCTGAGCCTGTATTTCTTTTCCCCTCTCCCTCTGGGAGAGGGTTAGGGTGAGGGCAGCTGGCGCTGGATTAGTCACGAAAAATCGCTATCGGGGAGCCCTCACCCCTGCCCTCTCCCAGAGGGAGAGGGAGCAAGTCGAGGCATACCGCATCCAAGCTGAGTAGTTACGCCTATTCAGGCATTGAGTGCCTGCAGCAGCTCAGTCTCAATGGCGATTTGCGCCTTGTTGTGCTGTAGCTCCGGCCCGTCAATCAGGAAGGTGTCTTCCACCCGCTCACCCAGTGTGGTGACCTTGGCAAGCTGCAGGTTGATGTGGTGGCGGGCGAGGACGCGGGCAATCAAGTAAAGCAAGCCGACGCGGTCACTGGCCGACACAGTGAGCAGCCAGTGCTGGGCTTTTTCATCAGGTCGCAAATCTACGCGAGGCGCAATCGGAAAGCTTTTGACGCGGCGCGACATGCGGGCCTTGCCGGGTGCGGGAAGCGGGCCTTGCTCTTGAATGGTGCGGTTCAGTTCGGCCTCAACCATGGCAGCCAGCTCGCGGAAATGCTCACCCAGGTCAGGGCTGACCACCTGAAAGGTGTCAAGCGCGTAGCCGTTTTTGGCGGTGTGTACCTTGGCATCCAGAATGCTGAAACCTGCCTGGTCGAAGTAACCGCAGATACGTGCAAAAAGATCCGGCACATCAGGCGTGTAGACCAGTACCTGCATGCCTTCGCCAGCAGATGAAAGGCGCGCCCGCACAATCGCTTCCGACATTGCCTGGCACGCAAGGCAGTTGTCGCGCCACGTCGGCAAAGCGAAAGCGATTG
>JBKJOH010000042.1:0-6098 GCA_046593295.1 Polaromonas sp.
TGGCTGAGGTCCGGCGTTTGCTGCTCGACCACCTGCTGGATCACTACGAACTTTACGGCGCGTTCAGTGGTGTGCGCAGCGCGCGCAAACACATCGGCTGGTATGTCCGGACGCTGCCCGGTGGCGAGGCCTTTCGTAGCCGCATGAACTTGCTGGACGATTGCGAGGCGCAATGGAAGGTCGTCGCAGATTTTTTTGACGGATTGGGTGCCGAGATGGACCGCATGCCGGTGGCTGCGGGCGGCGATTTGAATGAACAACAACAGGACAGGCAAGGGGAGCTCGCATGAGCAAGAAGCAGATCGAAGAGTGCGTGCGCAGTAGTCTGGAGAGTTATTTCAAGGACCTGCGTGGCACCGAACCCGATGGCATGTACGAGATGATGGTGCGGGTAGTTGAAAAACCGCTGCTCGAAGTTGTGATGCAACACGCCGATAAAAACCAGTCACGCGCTGCCGAATGGCTGGGCCTGAACCGCAATACCCTGCGCAAAAAGTTGCTTGAACACAAGCTGATCAAGTGAGTTTCGGCGTGTCCGCCCAGAACATCGAAGAAAAACATGAACGCATTGATTTCCGTCTCCGACAAAAACGGTGTCCTCGAATTCGCACAGGCATTACACGCCTTGGGTATCCGGCTGCTGTCCACGGGCGGCACGGCCAAGTTGCTGGCTGACGCGGGCCTGCCGGTCACCGAGGTGGCCGACCACACCGGCTTTCCTGAAATGCTCGACGGCCGTGTCAAGACCCTGCACCCGAAAATCCACGGTGGCCTGCTGGCGCGCCGCGAGCTGCCAGAACACATGGCTGCGCTCGATGCACACGACATAGCTACCATCGACCTGCTGGTCGTCAACCTTTACCCGTTTGAGTCGACCGTGGCCAAGCCCGGCTGCACACTCGAAGAAGCCATTGAAAACATCGATATCGGCGGTCCGGCCATGGTGCGTTCGGCAGCCAAAAACTGGAAAGATGTGGGTGTGTTGACCGACGCATCGCAGTACGCCCATGTGCTGGCCGAACTGAAGGCCGACGGTAAGCTGACGGATAAAACCAAGTTTGCCCTCTCGGTTGCCGCCTTCAACCGCATCAGCCAGTACGACGGTGCGATCAGCGACTATTTGTCCAGCATCCAGCCTGACGGCAGCCACTGCATGTTCCCGAATCAGGCCAACGGCCGTTTTGTCAAGCTGCAAGATTTGCGCTATGGCGAAAACTCACATCAGCAGGCTGCGCTGTACCGCGACCTGCACCCCGCGCCCGGCTCGCTGGTGCTGGCCAAGCAGTTGCAGGGCAAAGAGCTGTCGTACAACAACATTGCCGATGCCGATGCGGCGTGGGAATGCGTCAAGAGTTTTAGCCAGGCTGCCTGCGTCATCGTCAAGCATGCCAACCCCTGCGGCGTGGCGGTCGCAAGCGATGCGCTTGAGGCCTATAGCAAGGCTTTCAAAACCGATCCAAGCTCGGCTTTCGGCGGCATCATCGCCCTCAACTGCACGCTGGACGAAGCGGCAGCGCAGCAGATTTCAAAGCAGTTTGTTGAAGTGTTGATGGCACCAAGCTTCACACCGCAAGCGCTGGAAGTTTTCAAGTCCAAAGTCAATGTACGCATACTGCAAATTGATTTGCCGCCGGGTGGCGCTACCTCCTGGCAGCAGGGCCGCAACGCGATGGATGTCAAGCGCGTTGGCTCCGGCCTGTTAATGCAGACGGCAGACAATCAGAAAGTAACTTTGGCTGACCTGAAAATTGTGAGCAAATTGCAGCCCACACCAGCGCAGTTGCAAGACTTGCTGTTCGCCTGGAAGGTGGCCAAATACGTCAAGTCCAACGCCATCGTGTTCTGCTCCGGCGGCATGACGCTGGGCGTAGGCGCAGGGCAAATGAGCCGCATCGACTCAGCCCGCATAGCCTCCATCAAAGCCGCCAATGCGGGCTTGAGCTTGGACGGCTCGGCGGTAGCCAGCGATGCCTTCTTCCCTTTCCGTGATGGGTTGGACGTGGTGGTCGATGCCGGCGCGACCTGCGTGATTCAGCCTGGCGGCAGCATGCGTGACGAAGAAGTGATCGCAGCGGCTGATGAGCGCGGCGTGGTGATGGTGTTGTCGGGTGTGCGGCACTTCAGGCACTGAAAACCGCTGTTTTGAGTCGTTTTTAATGCCTATTTCGGGCTGTATCCCAATGAATACGGGCACAAGCAGCTACTGAATTTGTAGCATTCGGCTTGCTTAATTAGTCTGCCCCTCATTGTTCTACCCTCACACTTTGTGTGAAGCCTACAATCTTTTTATGAAATTTCGTGTGTATGTAGAAACGTCGGTCATCAGCTTTTGACGGCTAGACCCAGTCGCGACCTGAGCATTGCGGCACGCCAGCAAAGGAGCCCACGGTAGAAGTCAGTACAAACGCAGATACGGAACTCTAAATGCGTTTTTGGTCAACCTGGTCACCGTCAAAGCGTGGCGTTCCACGGGTTCAGCAGTTGTAACCCCAGGTTCATAAAGTCTTTTTCATTGCGTGTTGCTAGACTGGCTTTGTGTACGAGGCAAATCGAGGCAATTTGTCCGTCAGCCAAGCCCATCGGGCGGCCTGCACGCTCACTGGTGGCGGCCAAGTCGGCAAAAACGCTGGCGGCTTGCAGGTCAAAGCCCAGCACGCGGTTGGCAAAGTCTTCTTCCAGCATGCGCTGCGCCGCCTGCGCAAACGCTTGCTTGCGGGCTCCATCAGGCAGGCGGGCAATGCCAAACAGCAGCTCGGCCACGAACACACTGGTCAGCCACAGTGTGTCAGGCACTTGCGCGTCCAACCAAGCCAACACCTGCGGGCCGGGGGCAGGGCGCATCATTTCTGACACCACGTTGGTGTCGAGCACTATCATGTGCGCGGGTCAGCTGCTTCAAAAGATGCAGCGCGGGCTGGCTCAGCGCGGGCTGGCAGTGCGAGTTCCGGCCCGCCCAGCGCCGCAAACCGCGCATGCACGCGGCTACCTAAACCCGACTGGCTAACAGGCTGCGCCAACACGTTGCGCAAAATAACCCGCACCTCTTCTTCCATGGAACGCCCATGCGCCGCCGCAACTACGCGCAGGCGGTCTTTTAATACAGTTTCCACGCCACGTATGGTTAAAGTATTCATAATTACCTAATATTTTTAGATAGCATTGCTATCAATGCATGCATTTTATCTTGAACTTGCAGTCCTGCGTGAAGTCAGGGTCAGATTCCAATGAAGTTCTTTGTAGCCATTTTTAAAGGCTAAAAATGGCTGTAGTCCAATGAATACGGGCTTTTGCAGCTACTAAATTTGTAGCAATCCTATTGCTGAGAAAAGAACCTGGCCGCTGCAGCAACCGTGGCTTCAATGTCTTCAGCGCTGTGCGCAGCACTGACAAACCCGGCCTCATACAAGGCCGGTGCGTAGTACACGCCAGCATCGAGCATGGCGTGAAAGAACTTGTTGAATGCCGGGTTGTCAGTGGTCATGACGGTGGCATAGTTCTGCGGCAACTGGCTGAGGAGGAAAAAGCCGAACATGCCGCCTTCGCTGTCGCCGCAAAACGGCACGCCCGCTTTGTTCGCAGCATTGGTCAGACCCGAGACTAGGCTGCGCGTGCGTTCGCCCAGTGCTTCGTAAAAGCCGGGTTTTTGCAGTTCGCGCAGGGTGGCTAGGCCGCAGGCCGTGGCAATCGGGTTGCCTGATAGCGTGCCGGCTTGGTAGACCGGGCCTAGCGGCGCGAGTTGCTCCATCACAGCCCGGCTGCCGCCGAATGCGGCCATTGGCATACCGCCGCCTATCACTTTGCCCAGTGCTGTCATGTCGGGTTTGAAGCCGGGAATTAATTGGGCGTAAACGCTTTGCGCGCCGCCCAGCGCGACCCTGAAGCCGGTCATCACCTCGTCGAATATCAGCAGTGCGCCGTGCTGGGTACACAGCTCTCTAGCACGCTTCATAAAAGGCACGCTGGCCCTGACGAAATTCATGTTGCCGGCAATTGGCTCGATCATCAAGCAAGCGGTGTTGCTGCCGTGCAGGGCAAAACATTCTTCTAGCTGCGTGATGTTGTTGTATTCGAGCACCAAGGTGTGCTGCACCACCTCGGGTGGCACGCCTGCGCTGGTGGGGCTGCCGAAGGTGGCCAGACCTGAGCCCGCTTTGACCAGCAGCGCATCCGAGTGCCCGTGGTAGCAGCCTTCAAACTTGATGATCTTGCTGCGGCCCGTGGCACCGCGTGCCAGGCGCAGGGCGCTCATGGCGGCTTCGGTGCCAGAGCTGACGAGGCGCAGCATTTCAATCGACGGCACGAGCTTGATGATTTCTTCAGCCAGCTCGACTTCACGTTCTGTGGGTGCGCCAAATGAAAAGCCGTCAAGCATGGCTTTTTGCACGGCATCGAGCACTGCGGGGTGGCCGTGGCCCAGAATCATCGGCCCCCATGAGCCGATGTAGTCGATGTAGCGCTTGCCGTCAGCGTCCCAAAAATAAGCGCCTTGGGCTCGCTGCACAAAGCGCGGCGTACCGCCAACGGCCTTGAAGGCGCGGACTGGCGAGTTGACACCACCGGGGATTACTTTTTTGGCGCGTTCAAACAGCGCGGTGTTGCGGGGTGTAGCGTTAAGGGGGTCAGTGCTTAGTTGTTCCATTGGGCGGCAAATCAAAAAAAGTCTTGGTCGGGTTCACAGTAAGGTCGGCATCATCGAGCGTGGGCGCATCTTGAGAGTCATCCTCGGCGTCGTCGGCATCCACATCGGCTTGCGCCCAAAACAGGCGGTCCGGCACGATATGACCCATACCGGGGTGAAAGCCGCCATCCAGGCTGTGGTCAAGGTAGGTCAGGGCTTCGGACGTGGCGGCCTGTAGGTCCAGGCCGTTGGCCAGCAAGGCTGCAAGGGCTGCCGACAGCGTGTCACCGGCACCGGCAAACGTGGCTTCAAAGCGCTCGAACTTTTCGCTGTAGAGCACGGCTTGCGGCGTGGCCAGCACGTTGTCAATGAACTGGTCCGGCAGAGGGATGCCAGTGACCAGGGTGTAGGGCACACCCATCTCGGCGGCAGCCTTGGCAATGTCTTTGGCTGAAGGGTTGCGCTCGCTGGACCATTCCGGCAGCAACCAGCGCCACAGAGTGCTGTGGTTGCCTACCAGAATCGTGGTTTGCGGCAGCATGAGTTCGCGAAAGGCATCCAGGTAGTTGTCAATCTCGCTCTCGCCCCACCACGACAGATTCGGCATGTAAGCGATAAGGGGTACATCGGCGTAGTCGGAGGCGATTTCTGCGATGGCGCTGATGTTTTCAGGGCTGCCCAAAAAACCAACCTTGATGGCCCCGGTGGGCATGTCTTCAAGCGCTGTGCGCGCCTGCTCGGTCACGGCTTCTTCGTCGAATGCGAAGTGGTCGTAGATCTCGGCGGTGTCCCGCACGTAAGCCCCTGTGACGACGGCCATCGGATGCCCGCCAGCAGAAGCAATGGCAGCGATATCAGCCGTTAGCCCACCGGCACCGCTGGGGTCGCTGGCATTGAAGGCCATGACGCAGGCTGGCACGTCTTCAATGCCTTCGGTCTGCAATTTTCGGCTGTCTGGAGTGGGTGGGGTGAGGTTTGCCATAAGCTGCGATTTTGCCCTGTACGCGGATTAGCAACGCTGCCTCTATACAATTGTTGCATTCTATTCGAAGGCCACTTAAGCTGTGACTCAAACTATGACCTGGATGTGCTTGATTTGTGGGTGGATTTATGACGAAGAAACGGGCGATCCGGATAGCGGCATTGCCGCCGGAACGCCCTGGGCTCAAGTGCCCATGAACTGGACTTGCCCTGAATGCGGGGCGCGCAAGGAAGATTTCGAAATGGTTCAGATCTAAAACTATCCCGGCCGTAGCGCGGCAACCCTTGGGTTGTAGCGCCAGGAGCCATGTTGCAAAAGAGGAGCAAAGACAGTGAGCATTACCAGTTCCGGCCTCAAGGTCTTGGTCATCGATGACAGCAACACCATCAGGCGTAGCGCCGAGATTTTTCTCAAGCAGGGCGGGCACGAGGTGCTGCTGGCTGATGACGGCTTTGATGCGCTGGCAAAAGTCAATGACTACCAGCCCGATGTTATTTT
>JBKJOH010000128.1:0-5759 GCA_046593295.1 Polaromonas sp.
TGGCGGCGGCACACACCACCAGCCAGGCACTCAGGCTGAACTTGGGCAACCAGCGGCCCTGGGTGTAAAACCAGGCGATCTCGACCACCACCGACACCGCCCACAAAATACCGATCATGGCCTTGCTGTAACCGATCGAATCCAGGTAGAGCGAGAAAAACACATAAATGCCGATGTGCGCCAGCACATGAAAAAACGCCGAGGCAAAAAACCACTGCACGACGCGCCGGCGCAGTATCGGCAACACCGGGATCTTCTCTTGCTGCGGGCTGACCGCCTCCTTCAGGTCGGGCAGCAGCCAGACGCTGATGGTCACCGCCAGCAGCGACATAAAGGTCCAGGCCGGAAAATGGCGCATGCCGAAAACCTCGAACCAGCTGCCGGCGGTAAACACGGTGACCAGAAAACCCAGCGAGCCCCACAGGCGTACCCGCCCATAACGCCGGGCATCAAAAGCGCCGCCGTGGCTGATCAGGTGTGCCATCGCGGCCTCACTCATGGGCATCATGGCGCTGGTGTGGGTGAACATCACCAGCAACACGGCGCTCAGCCACCAGACACCGTTGGCTGAATCAAAATCCATCCACAGGCCCAGCGACACCATCAGTGCCACCGTGGCGCCGTAACGCAGCAGCTTGACGCGTTCGCCGGTGTGGTCACTGAGCGCGCCCCAGCCATAAGGCGCAAACAGCCGGGTCGCGGCCTGCACCGAGGTCAGCAGGCTGATCGCCAGAATGCTGAAACCCAGCTCCTTGAGCCACAGCGGCAAATACGGGTTGAAAAACCCAATATGGGCGAAATAACTGGCCGACAGTGCCGCAAACGGCGCCAGTTGGCGGCGCCGCGCCGCGGCTTCAGGCATAACTTAGATGGAGCCGCTGATCGCCTGCATCGGCGATGTCACGTCGCCGCACTGCGCACGGTGGCGCAAGGCATGCTCCATCACCACCAGCGCCAGCATGGCTTCGGCAATCGGTGTGGCGCGTATGCCCACGCAGGGGTCGTGCCGGCCCTTGGTCACCACGCTTGTGGGCGCGCCCGCCATGTCGATGGACTCGCGCGGCGTGATGATGGAGCTGGTTGGTTTGATCGCAATCGACACTTCCAGGTCCTGGCCGGTGCTGATGCCGCCCAACACGCCGCCGGCGTTGTTCGACTTGAAACCTTCAGGCGACAGCGAGTCGCCATGCGTGGTGCCGCGCTGCGTCACGCTGGCAAACCCGGCACCGATTTCCACCCCCTTGACGGCATTGATACCCATCATCGCAAAAGCAATGTCGGCGTCCAGCTTGTCAAACAGCGGCTCGCCCAGGCCCACCGGCATGCCGCTGGCGGTCACGCGGATACGCGCGCCGCAGGAATCGCCGGCCTTGCGCAAGGCGTCCATATAGGTTTCAAGCTTGGACACATCGGCCACGGGCGCAAAAAACGGATTGTTCGGAACATGCGCCCAGGACTCGAAATCCAGGGGCATCTCGCCGATTTGTGTCATGCAGCCGCGGAAGGTCGTGCCGTATTTTTCAAACAGCCACTTCTTGGCCACCGCACCGGCCGCCACCATGGGCGCCGTCAGCCGGGCCGAGGCCCGACCGCCACCGCGCGGGTCACGAATGCCGTATTTCTGCAAATAGCTGTAGTCGGCGTGGCCGGGGCGGAAGGTGTTGAGGATGTCGCCGTAATCCTTGCTGCGCTGGTCGGTGTTTTTGATCAACAGGCAGATCGGTGTGCCGGTGGTTTTGCCCTCGTACACGCCGGACAGGATTTCCACCGCGTCCGGCTCGTTGCGCTGCGTCACATGCCGGCTGGTGCCGGGACGCCGGCGGTCCAGGTCGCCCTGGATGTCGGCCTCGCTCAGCGCCATGCCGGGCGGGCAGCCGTCAATCACGCAGCCAATGGCCGGGCCGTGGGATTCACCAAAGTTGGTGACTGCGAATAGGGTGCCGAAGGTGTTTCCGCTCATGGCGTGATTATCGGCGAGCCAACCTCTGCCCGTTCAAACCGTCAATCAATCTTCCCGTCTTCCACCTCAGGCGAGTCGCGTATGTAGGCCTTGAGCATCTTGTTTTCGAAATTCTGGCTATCGACCACGGCCTTGGCGACATCGTGAAAGCTGATCACGCCCATCAGCATTTTCTGGTTCATCACGGGAATGTAACGCGCATGGCGGCGGTCCAGCATCATGCGGCGGACTTCGTCGATCTCGGTTTCTGATGTACAGGTCAGCGGGTGCTCGTCCATCGCCGTGCGCACCAGCGTGCTGCCGATCTCGCCGCCATTTTTGACGATACAGGCAATCACTTCACGGAAGGTCAGCATGCCGACCAGGTCGCCATGCTCCGTCACGATCAGCGACCCGATGTCCTTCTCGACCATGATTTCGGATGCCTTGGCTAGAGGTTCGTCAGGCTGAATGGTGTAAAGCGTGTTGCCTTTGACGCGCAGTATGTCAAGAACTTTCATGGCGATCTCCTCGTTTTGCGGTTTTGCTATTTTCCCACTGCGGTGTGCAGATGGGGAGGTTTTTTACCAATATAGCCCACAATAAGAGGGTTTTTGGGGTCAGAGTCCAAATTCATCGTGCCCTTGGCACGCCTTTCAAAAGCTGCTGCCGCGCGGCGCAGGTTCAGTCTTCAGTTTTGACCTGAAAGGCAGCCGTACACAGGGCAAGGCTTTTGTTGAAACGCTCAAAGTCTTCAGCCACCTGGCGAATGTCGGCGACTGCCGCAGCCTGGTGATTCACCCGGCCAGCACCACGCACTTTCGCATGACGGATGAAGCGCTGGCAGGCGCAGGCATCACGCAGGGCACGATTCGTTTGTCCATCGGACTGGAAGATCCGGACGATTTGATCGACGATTTGAAGCGCGCCCTCAAAGCCGCTGAAAAAACGGGGCATTAAGCGATGTACCTCACCGTCAACAGCCACAAAACCTACTGTTACACCGGCGGCAAAGCGTTTGATGCCGCCAAGCCGACCATCGTCTTCATTCACGGTGTACTGGAGGACCACAGCGCGTGGATTCTGCAAAGCCGCTACCTCGCCAACCACGGCTGGAACGTGCTGGCAGTGGACTTGCCGGGGCATTGCAAGAGCGAAGGTGACGCACCCGCAAGCGTTGAAGCAGCGGCAGACTTTGTGACTCAACTGCTGGATGCCGCAGGCGTTGCAAGCGCGGCACTAGTCGGCCACAGCTGGGGCTCATTGATAGCGCTTGAAGCCGCATCAAAACTCAAAGCCAGGGCCAGCCATCTGGTGATGGTCGGCACAGCATTCCCGATGAAGGTGTCAACAGCGCTGCTCGATGCCTCGCTGAACGAGCCGATGAAAGCCCTCACCATGGTTAACGTGTTTTCGCGCAGCACGCTGGCACCGCCTCCGTCCGCGCTGGGGCCGGGTACCTGGGTTTATGGTGCCAGCATGGCCTTGGGCCGCCGCGTGCTGGCAAGCAACCCAAAGGTTAACGTGTTCCACCGTGGCTTTAAGGCCTGCGACAGCTACGCCAACGGTGAGCAGGCGATTGCCAACATCACTTGCCCAGTGCTGTTTGTGCTGGGCGAGCAGGACCAGATGACGCAGGCGAAGGCGGCGCAAACGCTGATTGACAAGGCACGCAGCAGCGGTAAAACCGTGCAGGTCGCAACGCTTGCGGTAGGCCATCACCAGATGACCGAGGCACCGGAAGAGACGCTGTTTGCCCTCACTGCATTCATGAACACCTGAGATTTCTGACATCCATACGCTATCAAAAAAGGAAACATGCCATGAAGCCCACAGCAACGACAGCAGCACCGATTGATCCGCGCAGCTTCGCAAGCTTTGCAGAGTTCTATCCCTTCTACCTCACCGAGCACAGCAACAAAATATGCCGCCGCCTGCACTTTGTTGGCTCCAGCCTGACGCTGCTTTGCCTGCTGGCACTTGTGTTGACGCGCAACCCGCTGTGGCTACTGGCTGGTCTGCTGTGCGGCTATGGTTTTGCCTGGGTTGGGCACTTTGGTTTTGAGAAGAACCGCCCCGCATCTTTCAAGCGACCGCTCTACAGCTTTATGGGTGACTGGGCGATGTACCGGGACATCTGGCTCGGCAAGGTGAGGATCTGATGAACAACAACGCCTTCACCCTGCGCCTTGTGGTGGTGACAGACGATGACGGCGCCGTTTTGATTCCTGCCGCACTGCCGGGCCTGTACCCGCCGAACGCCGAAAACAAGGCGCGCTATCTGGCGCAGATGGCAGGCAGTTGAGCAAAATTCGGAATAGCCGAGCCAATCGCAGCTGCTGGCAGGAAGCAGTCAGTCGCGCCGTTCCTCTATAGCAGTCATTGGTTTTGATTGACCAGGATATCCGACAGGTTTGTAGAATGGGTGCCATGCAAAAGTACACCGCAACGTTGACAAGAATTGAGTGCTCATACGGATTAGCCTGTTACCGCTGGTGGACACTCAACACTGCGGGCCAGCTTATTGCGCGGGATAAACTGGAGTCCCAGGATATCCGACGATCTACATCACGTAGGCTCAAAGAACGATATGAAGGTTTGTTCCTATTGCGAAAAAAATGCTCCCTTGACGAGAGAGCACATCTGGCCTGACTGTTTGATTGGAAAGTATGAAAGCCTGCTAACTTACTCAAAGAGAGAGCATAAGTTCTACAAAGGTGACCCAACGATCAAAGATGTATGCGGGCACTGCAACAATGTGATTTTGAGCAAGCTTGACGCTTACCTCTCATCGCTTTACGACAAGCACTTTGAGCAAATTTTGCTTCCCGGCGAACCCGCAAGGCTCTCATACGACTACGAGTTGCTGCTACGGGCTCTTCTCAAAATATCTTACAACTCAGCGCGCGCAAACGCTGACGGGAAAGTAATAAAGGCGCACAAAGGGTTTGTTAAATTCATGCTTAATGGCGGCTACTGCCCACCAGTGCACTTGCGCCTTCAAATTGTTACGGCATCGCGTGCAGTCAATTTAGATGTAGGCACTGAAGACATGTTTGAACCCAAACATCTAAGATGTGCAGATATCCCTTACGATGGGCAACTTTCGCATCGCTTTGTGGTACGCATGGTGGCGATCAACTGCTTTTGGTTTTTCCTTATTTTTCCATACAAGGTGGAGCCGCATCACAAATGGAATGAGTTCATTGAAGGCTTAACCAAGTGGCGAATGAATATGGGCAGCAAGCTACAGCCAACAAGCGCAGTAGTTGTCATACCTGTTAATCAAACCACCTTTCTTACCCCAGAACTTTTAGGCAATCTCGCACATGCAACTCAATTGTAAAAGCCCAACCCTGCATTCGAGCGGAGACAGCCCAGAAGCGGGCTGCCCCTCAATTTGAACGTTAGATGGCTACGCGAATGGACTCGTCTCCGCCTACTCTCTACAAGTACTTTGGGCCAGATCGTGTCGATGTGCTCGCGAGCGGCCTCATTCGCTATAGCCCTCTCGGCGCTTTCAACGACCCATTCGAGGGCCGGCCGGAGGTGACTTCACTAACAACTGAAGAGGGCGCGCGAAATACACTCGCTACCCTATTGCCGCAAGAAGCCAGAGGCGCATATGACCAATTGCCTGCTCAGGCCCGCGCCGCCCTCCCATATGACATGTGGGAGAAGCTACTTGCCCAGCAGATGAAGTCGAAGGAGCCAGAGATTCTACGACTCATGAACGAATTGACACCATTTGTCGGGAATTTTGTAACTCGGAAATTCGACGAGCTCTTGGGTGCTTTTTGCCTTTCTGAGGTTCCAGACA
>JBKJOH010000201.1:0-8259 GCA_046593295.1 Polaromonas sp.
GTACGTGAGGATTTCGAGCACCGCGCAACGCCGCAATTCGCCCGAAAAATGAATTTATAGAAGTGCCCTAAACTTCACCACAACCCAATTTATGAAAGTCCCCGCATGCCAGCCTACAAGCGAATCTTGTTAAAACTGTCAGGTGAGGCCTTGATGGGTGACGATGCCTTTGGCATCAACCGCGCCACCATTGTGCGCATGGTCGAAGAAATCGCTGAAATCACTCGCATGGGTGTGCAGGTGGCGGTCGTTATTGGCGGCGGCAACATCTTTCGCGGTGTGGCGGGTGGCTCGGTCGGTATGGACCGCGCCACCGCCGACTACATGGGTATGCTGGCTACCGTGATGAATGCGCTGGCCCTTGGCGACACCATGGACAAGGCGGGCCTCACGCCGCGTGTGATGTCGGCTATCGGTATTGAGCGCGTGGTCGAGCCTTATGTTCGGCCCAAGGCGCTGCAATATCTGGAAGAAGGCAAGGTTGTGATTTTTGCCGCCGGAACCGGTAATCCCTTTTTCACTACTGATACCGCTGCAGCCCTTCGCGGCGCTGAAATCGGCGCGGAGATTGTGCTCAAGGCCACCAAGGTCGATGGCGTTTACAGTGCAGATCCTAAAAAAGACCCTAAGGCCACGCGCTATGTGACCATCACTTTTGACGAAGCAATGGGTAAAAAGCTAGAGGTGATGGATGCCACGGCGTTTGCCCTTTGCCGCGATCAAAAGCTGCCTGTCAAGGTTTTCAATATTTTTAAGAATGGCGCACTCAAACGCGTCGTACAGGGCGAAGATGAAGGTACGCTGGTACATGTCTAGGAGCTTGGTTTTTGCCAAGTCAGAAAACTCGGAGTTTTAAGTATGAGCATCGTTGAGATCAAGCAGAACGCAGAACAAAAAATGCAGCAGTCCATTGACTCGTTCAAGGGCGGACTGACCAAAATCCGCACGGGCCGCGCCAACCCGGGCCTGTTAGACACCGTGCAGGTGGACTATTACGGCTCCATGGTGCCCATCAGTCAGGTGGCGAATGTGTCGCTGTTAGATGCCCGCACTATCAGCGTGTCGCCCTGGGAAAAAGGCATGGGCGCGAAGATTGAAAAAGCCATTCGTGACTCAGACTTGGGCCTCAATCCGGCAGCTCAGGGTGACCTGATTCGCGTTCCCATGCCAGCCATGACCGAGGAGCGACGCAAAGAGCTCACCAAGATTGTGCGCGGTGAGGGCGAGCACGCCAAAGTGGCGATTCGCAACCTGCGCCGCGACGCGAACGACGGCATCAAAAAGCTGGTCAAGGACAAGCTGGCCTCGGAAGACGATGAGCGCCGCTCGCAGGACGAAATTCAAAAATCGACAGACCGCTTCATTGCCGAAGTTGACAAGCTTGTCACTGGCAAGGAACAAGACATCATGGCGGTCTAACGTGTTGCCCCCACGCTTGTCACTTTGTGTACTGCGCTGCCCCCCGAGGGGGCCGCTGCGCCTACGGCCCGGCAAAGCCGGTTCCGCGGCCCCTGCTTGGGAAGACACTCCTGCGTTGGTCACTGCCTGACGCGATTTATGGTGGCATCCAACTCTGGCGCAATTCCACATCACATTGCCATCGTGATGGATGGCAATGGCCGCTGGGCCAACAAGCGCTTTTTACCGCGCATTGCAGGGCACAAGCAAGGTGTTGATGTGTTGCGGCGCTGCGTTGAAAACTGTGTTGATCGCGGTATTTCGGTGCTCACGGTGTTTGCTTTTTCGTCTGAAAACTGGAACCGTCCCACCGATGAGGTCTCTGGTTTGATGGCGCTTTTGGCGCTTTCTTTGTCGCGCGAAGTACCGCGTTTGAAAGCCAACGGTGTGCGGCTGTATTTTGTCGGTGACAGGCAGCGGCTTTCAGCCAAGGTGCAGGCGGGGCTGGCTCAGGCTGAAGCCGACACGGCTGACAACCAGCGCCTCGTCCTGAACGTTTGTTTTAACTACGGTGGCCGCTGGGACATTGCCCAGGCTGCCCAAAAGCTGGTAAGCAGGGGTGAGGCCATCACCGAGCTGTCGCTGGACCGCGCCATGGCTTTGGCGCATGTGCCCGACCCTGACCTGCTGATACGCACGGGCGGCGATTGTCGCATCAGCAACTTCTTGCTGTGGCAGGCGGCTTATTCAGAGCTGGTTTTTACCGACAAGCTATGGCCAGACTTTGATGGCGTGGCGCTTGATGAAGCTATTGCCGTGTTCAATGGCCGGGAGCGGCGCTTCGGACGCATTGGGCAAACATCGGCGCAGCTTGGTGCTTCGGTAAAAAGCCACACGGTGGATCAGAAAGCCAGGGTCGCTTGATGAGATTGATGGGATATTCGAATGCTTAAGCAGCGCGTCATCACGGCGATTGCCTTGCTTGCGGTGTTGTTACCCGCGCTTTTTTATTCAACGCCATTTCCTTTTTGTCTTGTTGCTCTGGTACTGATTGCTGCTGGCGGATGGGAATGGGGTCGCCTGAACGGATGTGGTCAGGTTTTTTCAATATTCTTGGCCTCGTTTACTGCGGTGCTATGCGTGCTGGCGTGGTACTTCGGGCTGCTTGAAAAGCCGCTGCAAATGCTGTGGGTCTTTGCGGGTGCGGCATGGGTGATGGCGGGTGCCGGACTTTTGCGGCTGGGTGTTCCTGGTTGGGCGCGCTTGCCCAAAGCGCTGCGTTTGTTGGGTGGCGTGGTGGTGCTGTTTTTGGCGTGGCTGGCGATTGCCCAGGCCCGAGTGATAGGCATCAACTTTTTGCTATCGGTATTGCTGCTGGTGTGGGTGGCTGATATTTTTGCCTACTTTGCAGGCCGCACTTTTGGTGGCCGGTTTAGCAACAGCAAGCTGGCTCCCGGCATCAGCCCCGGTAAAAGCTGGGAAGGTGTTTGGGGCGGTATGGCCGGGGTTGTTGTGCTGGCATTTGCATGGCTTGCGCTGGATCGCCAGACGGCCGGTTTTAGTGGCAGCCTCTATGCGCGCCTATGGGCCCAGCACGGAGCCATCGTGATGCTGCTTGCGGTGGTTTTTCTGGCTGCCATGAGCGTGGTGGGTGACCTGGTTGAGTCGCTCATCAAACGCAGCGCTGGAGCCAAGGATTCGAGTGGCCTGTTACCCGGCCACGGTGGTGTGCTGGACCGAGTCGATGCCTTGCTGCCCACCTTGCCGTTGGCCATGATGCTGGTCAGTTTTTAGGTTTGTATGGCAGATAAAAAGCAGCGCATCACCATTCTTGGTTCTACCGGATCAGTGGGGGTCAACACGCTCGATGTGATCGCGGCGCATCCCGACCTTTTTGAGGTGTTCGCACTCAGCGCCGCCGCGCAAACCGATTTGATGCTGGCGCAGTGCGCACGCTTCAAACCGCGTTACGCCGTCATGGTCAGCCAGCCGCATGCCCGCGTCCTGGCTGAAAAAATAAAGGCCAATGGGCTTGAAACCATTGTTTTATGGGATCAAGCCGCTCTTGAAATGATAGCGTCCCACGATGATGTTGATGCCGTGATGGCGGCCATCGTCGGTGCGGCTGGCTTGAGCCCTTGTATGGCTGCCGCCAAAGCCGGCAAGCGCCTGTTGCTGGCCAACAAGGAGGCGCTGGTGGTTGGCGGCGATGTTTTCATGCAGGCGGTAGCAGCCGGGGCTGCGCAGTTGCTGCCGATCGACAGCGAGCATTCCGCCATCTTCCAGTCATTGCCCGAAGATCCTTCAACATGGGCCGCGCGGGTCGAGAAAATCATCCTGACGGCCTCCGGCGGGCCATTTCGTACGCGCGATCCGGCTACCTTGCGCCATGTCACCCCCAACGAGGCTTGTGCGCACCCCAACTGGGTGATGGGGCGCAAGATTTCCGTTGATTCGGCGACCATGATGAACAAGGCGCTGGAAGTCATTGAGGCCAAATATCTGTTTGGCCTCGTCCCTGCGCAAATTGAAGTTGTCATCCATCCGCAAAGCATCATTCACTCGATGGTGCAGTACCGTGACACCTCGGTGGTTGCACAGCTGGGTACACCCGACATGCGGGTGCCGATAGCCTATGGCCTTGCCTGGCCGGGCAGAATCGCCTCGGGCGCGCAGGCGCTGGACTTCAAGGCGCTGGCAACCATGACGTTTGAAGTACCCGACCATCAGCGCTTTCCGGGGCTGCAACTTGCATGGGAAGTGCTGGCCGCACCAACGGGCAGTACGGCGATACTGAACGCAGCTAACGAGATTGCGGTTGCGGCATTTCTGGAAAAACGTATACGCTTTGACCAGATTCACTATGTAAACCGTGCAACTTTGGATCGGCTTGCGGTATCTGAAATACGCGGCATCGACGATTTGCTGGCTCTTGATGCCCAGGCGCGTGCCATTGCTGGTGATATTGCCAGCACTTTTCGCTGAACACCTTAAGGTTTGATATGTTGACCCTGCTTGCTTTTGTTGTTGCCCTCGGGGTGTTGATTGCGGTACATGAATACGGCCATTACCGGGTTGCGGTGGCGTGCGGCATCAAGGTGCTGAAGTTTTCCATTGGCTTTGGAAAGCCGATTTACACCTGGCGGCTAAAAGGCAAACCCACCGAATTCTCCATCGGCATGCTGCCGCTGGGCGGCTACGTGAAGATGCTGGACGAGCGCGAGGCTCCGGTCCATGAGTCGGAACGCCATCTGGCTTTCAATACCCAGCCCTTGAGGTCGCGGGCTGCGGTGGTTGCGGCTGGCCCGGCAGCCAATTTGTTGCTGGCCATTGTGTTGTACAGCATCGTCAACTGGAGCGGCCTACAGGAGCCCAGGGCCATACTGGCCAGCCCGGTGGCAGGCTCGATAGCTGATCGCGCAGGCTTGCGCGGGCAAGAGTTGGTATTGCAGGCTGCGTTTGATGGCGAACAACTGGAGTCTGTACGTTCTTTTGAGGATTTGCGCTGGCGTTTGACGCAGGGCGCGTTCAATGGCCGTGACGTGCGTCTGGCGATCAGTCGGGACTCGTCTGCTGCGCAGGCTGTGGACGTGCCAACGCATGAAGTGCTGCTTAAGCTGAGCGAGATGAATGCCAGCGATGCAGACCCGCAGATGTTCCGCAAGATCGGCATTCTGGGCCCCTGGACGCAGCCGGTCATAGGCGATGTGATGGCTGGCAGTGTTGCAGACAAAGCCGGTCTGCGTGCCGGTGATGTGGTTCAGCAGGTAGGCCGCACCGCCATTGTGGACGGTCAGCAATTGCGGGAAACCATACGCAGCTCGGTGCAGCTTGGTGCCAACCCGCCTGCGGCCCTGGCGCAAAGCTGGAAAATCCTGCGTGCCGGGCAACGCATCGAGTTACCGGTTACGCCCGAGGCGCTCCAGGACGGCAAGATTGTGGTTGGCCGCATCGGAGCCTACGTTGGCGCACCGCCCGAATTTGTCAACGTGCGCTATGGCATCTTCGAGGGCCTGTGGCAGGGTACTGTTCGCACCTGGGATGTATCTTTGCTGACCCTGAAAATGATGGGGAAGATGGCGGTCGGACAGGCCTCCCTGAAAAACCTCAGCGGGCCGTTGACAATTGCAGACTACGCTGGCAAGTCAGCTAGCCTGGGTTGGGCGGCCTATCTGGTGTTTCTGGCGCTGATCAGCGTGAGTCTCGGTGTTCTTAATTTGCTGCCTCTGCCCGTTCTGGATGGCGGTCACCTGATGTATTATCTTTGGGAAGCAGTCACTGGGAAAAGCGTGTCTGATGCGTGGATGGACAGATTGCAGCGCGGCGGCGTTGCGGTTTTGCTGTGCATGATGTCGGTGGCACTGTTTAATGACATTACCCGGCTCCTTGGCTAGTAGCCAAATCCGTACCCAGGCTAACACCTAAAGTTCATGCAAAAACAATTCAATCGATTCAAACTTCGAACCGTGTCTGCCATTGCGGCCAGCCTGTTGATAGCCCACTCGGCCTGGGCAGTTGATCCTTTTACGGTGCGGGACATCCGGGTTGAGGGCTTGCAGCGTGTGGAGCCTGGAACCATATTTGCGTCGCTTCCTTTCAGGGTCGGTGAAACCTATAACGATGACAAGGGTTCTACGGCCATTCGCGCCCTGTTTGGCCTAGGCCTTTTCAAGGACGTGCGCCTGGAAGTTAACGGGGATGTGCTGGTGGTGATTGTCGAAGAGCGTCCAACGATTGCCGACGTGAACTTTGTTGGCAGCAAGGAGTTTGACAAGGAGGTTCTTAAAAAAGCGTTGAGGGAAATCGGCCTCAACGACGGGCAGCCTTTTGACAAGTCGCTGGCTGACAAGGCCGAGCAGGAACTTAAGCGCCAGTACATCAACCGAAGCATGTATGGTGTCGAAATCGTCACCACCGTCACGCCTATCGAGCGCAACCGCGTCAACCTCACCTTCAATGTGACTGAGGGCGACACCGCAAAAATCAAGGAAATACGCATTGTTGGCAACAAGGCGTTCAGCGAGTCCACCTTGCGTGGATTGTTTGACCTGGACACTGGCGGCTGGCTGAGCTGGTACACCAAGTCAGACCGCTATTCACGCGCCAAGCTCAATGCCGATATCGAAAGCCTGCGTTCCTACTATTTGGCGCGCGGCTATCTTGAACTCAAGATCGACTCCACTCAGGTGGCAATCTCCCCCAACAAGCAAGATGTCAGTATCACCATCAATGTGACCGAGGGTGAGCGCTTTCTGGTGTCCAGTATCAAGCTGGACGGCAACTACATCGGCAAGGAAGAAGAATTCAAATCACTGGTGACCATCAAGCCGGGTGAAGCCTATAACGCAGACACGGTTACAGCGACAAGCAAGGCTTTCACCGATTACTTTGGCACTTTCGGTTTCGCATTTGCAAGGGTCGATGTCATACCGGAAATCGACCGCGTCAATCATCGCGTCGCTTTTGTCCTGCAGGGCGACCCCTCGCGCCGCGCCTACGTCCGACGCATCAATGTGGTGGGTAATAACCGCACCCGTGATGAGGTGGTGCGCCGCGAGTTCAGGCAGTTCGAGTCGTCGTGGTACGACGGTGACAAGATTAAACTTTCCCGTGACCGTGCTGACCGTCTCGGTTTTTTTACCGAAGTCAATGTCGATACCCAGGATGTCACCGGAACCTCCGATCAGGTAGACGTGACAGTCAATGTGCTTGAAAAACCAACCGGCAACCTACAGTTGGGCGCGGGATTTTCCAGCGCTGAAAAGCTTTCCCTGAGTTTTGGTATCAAGCAGGAAAACGTGTTTGGCTCCGGTCAATATCTGGGTGTCGAAGTTAATACCAGCAAGATCAATCGGCAACTGGTTCTGAGTACGGTTGACCCCTATTTCACGACCGACGGTATTTCGCGCTCGCTGGATATCTACCACCGTACCAGCCGACCGCTTGATGGTCAGGGTGGCGACTATGGACTAAAAACAACCGGCGGCAGCATACGCTTTGGTGTGCCATTTACCGAAACCGATACGGTTTATTTTGGTGCTGGCTATGAGCGCCTGACAATAGTACCGGGCACCAATGCCTTGCCAGTGACGTACCAGAATTATGCCAATCAGTTTGGTTTTACGAGTACGGCCATACCGCTTACGGTCGGCTGGACGCGTGATAACCGCGACAGTGCGCTGGTGCCGACCAAAGGGCGCTTCCAAAGGGTTTTTGGTGATGCGAGCTTGGCCGGTGACGCACGTTACGTACGCGCAAATTACCAAGTCCAGCAATACATTCCGCTTAACAAGCAGTTTACGGTTGCCCTTAATGGCGAACTCGGATGGGGCAAGGGCTTGAGCAATCGGCCTTTCCCGATTTTCAAGAATTTTTCATCAGGCGGCCTTGGTTCGGTCAGGGGATTCCGGCAGGGATCGCTCGGCCCACGTGAGGGCGTTGCTCCAAACGATTTTGCTACTGGAGGCCCTAAAAAAATCACTCTCAATGCAGAGCTGATAGCCCCGTTCCCGGGCACGGGCAATGACCGTACCCTGCGCATGTTTGCATTTGTGGATGCGGGTAACGTCTTCGGGCAAAACGAGAAATACAACTTCAGCGAAATTCGTGCATCCTATGGCCTGGGGGTCAGCTGGATATCACCTGTAGGTCCTTTACGCTTTGGTATTGCCAACCCGTTACGTAAAAAAGTAGGCGATAGAATAGAGCGCTTTCAGTTCCAGATTGGTACATCTTTCTAATGGTCACTTCTATAAATTCATTTTTCGGGCGAATTGCGGCGTTGCGCGGTGCTCGCAATCCTCACGTACCTGAAGTACGTTCCGGTTCCTGCGCTCCGTGCGCCTTGCACTTCATCCCGAA
>JBKJOH010000345.1:0-7873 GCA_046593295.1 Polaromonas sp.
CTTGCCGGCGCCCAGCGATTCAAACTGCTCGCCGTGCAGGCGATCCGCGTCTTCAATGGTCTGGCGCACCAGCGCTGTCACCACCGGCAGCACCAGCACGGTTTGCGCCAGCACCATTGCCTTGAAGGAAAACAGCCAGCCCAGAAAACCCAGCGGCCCGCTGCGCGACAGCAGCAGGTAAACCATCAGGCCAACGACCACCGACGGCAAAGCCAGCGCCGTGTTAAGCAAGGCCAGCACCGCACCGCGCCCCCTGAAGCGCGACACACCAAGCCAGGCGCCGAGCACCAGGCCCGCGCTGCAGGCGAGCAGACAGGCCAAAGCGCTGACGGCCAGCGACCGAAGGACGATGCTCCCCAGCAGAGGGTCAAAGGAGCCGATGAGCGAAAAAGCCGTGCTGATGCTGTCCGAGAAAGTGTTCATGTCACAGCTTGGATTCAAAAACCATAAAAAGCAGCTTGAAATTCATAAAATCGCCTTATTTTCACCTATAAAAAGTGCTGAAACCCAATAGATACGGGCGTGAGCAGCTACTGTTTTTATAGTATGAAGGATATGGATTCGCATATGATGCGATTGTAATTAAGCCTGACCGATTTTTAAATTAAAGGTCAACGGCCAGTTGCTGCCGTGCGCCAAGATGGCTGCATAATTCTGACAGGAACCCACCATGTACGCCCTTTTGGATCAGAAACGAAATGAAGTTGCCGACCTGTGTCGCCGCTCAGGCGCGCGCAGGCTGGACGTGTTCGGCTCTGCGGTTCGTGCAGATTTTGACCCGCTGCACAGCGATCTGGACTTTTTGGTGGAATTCGACAACGCACCACCTGCTGCGTATGCGCAAGCCTTTTTTACATTGAAGGAAGGCCTGGAGGCGCTCTTCAATCGCCCGGTGGACTTGCTGACCCAGAGCAGTTTGGTCAACCCGTATTTTCAGCGCCGCATCGCGTCCGAGCGGCAAACAGTCTATGCATCCTGACGCTGGCAAGCTGTTGTGGGATGCGCAGCAGGCCGCAGAGCGTGTGGCGCGGTTTACTGCCGAAAAATTCTTTGCGGATTACGAAGCCGACGACTATTTGCGTTCTGCGGTTGAGCGCCAGTTCGAAATCGTTGGCGAAGCGCTTAACCAGCTGTCCCGTCTTGATCCAGCCACTGCAGCGACCATTGCCGAACTCCCGCGCATCGTTGCTTTTCGCAATGTACTGATTCATGGCTACGCCAGCGTCGACAACCGTATTGTGTGGGGCGTGATTGAAGGAAGCCTGCACTCGTTGCGCGCGTCGTTGAGTCGCCTTTTGGCCCAGACCTGATAGCGGGTCGCGACCAGCGATATTAAACAGGCTGCAACCCAATAGATACGGGCGTGACCAGCTACTGTTTTTATAGCATTTCCTCACAATGCACAGGACCGAAAGCCGCAAAAAATGTCGTCTCTATCAGGCTGGTAGAAGTTTCGGTACCTGGGGCTTTTCATGCGGGCGCGCGTAGCAAACGAGCCGCCACGCAGCACCTTGTGGCTACCAAACCAGGGGGCTGAATAGTCCGTATAAGGGTCTGGCTTGAAGCTGCGGTTGCCATCATTGTCGGGATAGGGGTTGAAAGTGCTGCCCGTCCACTCCCACACATCGCCCCACCTGAAGCCGCGCCTTGATGCCGTATGCGCGGCGACTTCCCATTCAACTTCAAAGGGCAAACGCCGCCCGGCCCAGCGACACCAGGCATCGGCTTCATACCAAGTCATGTGCATGGCCGGTTGCACGCCTTGCATACGCATGGCCTTGCCGAAGCGGGTCTGCATGACTGCGCCGCTGGCTACGTCTATCTGGTCTACGTAGCGCGGGCCTCTTCTTCCCTCTTCGGCGCTGATCTTTTGCAACCACTGCCAGCCACTTGGCTGCCACAGTTCGCTGCGGTCATAGCCACCGTCGTCAACGAACTCGACAAACTGCGCCCAGGTGACGGGCTGGGCATCAATTTCAAATTCAGGTACTTGCACGGCGTGCTGCGGGCGTTCGTTGTCAAACGCAAAACCGGCATCAGGTACGCTACCCATTTGCCAGGTGGTGGCAGGTATCAGCAGTGGCTCGCGCACGGCCATCGGCTGTGGGGTAAACGCCGTTTGCAGCAATTTGCCAAGTGGCAGGCCCAGCGTCTGGGCGGTGTGCGCCAGCGCCTCGCCGTGCATGTCTTCATGGAACAGGCACAGACGGTAAAAGTAAAGCTCATCGTCGTTTTTGTCGTCTTTCTCGTTGTTACTGCCGACTTTATGCAGCAGATCCAGCGTGCTTTCCAGGGTGTCGAGCAGGTAGGCGCGAATATTGGCAACATCGGGCAAGGCTAGGCCCCAGCGGGTGTCGTGCGCCACGCGGCTGGAGTCCCACCAGGCATCGGCATTGGGCTCAATCGAGGCCAGTCGCGTGTGGCTAGGCGAGCAGCGGCTGCCCAAAGCGCGCTGCAGGTTGCGGCTGATCCACCACTCCTGAAACCAGCCCACATGGCCCAGCTCCCATAACGGTGGATTGACGCTAGCGAGTTGCGGAACGACAAAATGTTTAGCCTCAAGCGCCTCTTGATACTGCGCAAAAAGGTACAGCGTATGATTGCGCGCATCCATGAGCGCTAGTGACAACTCCTCCTTACCCGCACCGCGCATCAAGGGGGAATCAATCAAGGCTGGAGAAGGTGCAGCAGATGAAAAAGCAGGATCGGTTGGCAAAATAATGAAGTTGTCTCAATGAGAGTCGTACTGGTAAGCCCCGCGACGCAAGCGGCAAACAACGGTAACTGGCATACGGCGCACCGTTGGTCGCAATTTTTGTCGCATGGCCTGGATCATTGTGACACCGCCATCGTGACCGACTGGCCTCATACACCTGCTAAGCCTGATGCCGATTCAAAACAACCCGCCGATTTAATGATTGCCCTGCACGCCAAGCGTTCAGCGGCATCCATTGCGGCGTGGGCCAGCGCCTGCCCCGCCAAGCCGCTGATTCTGGTGCTGACAGGTACCGACCTGTACCGGGACATTCAGCACGACCGACTCGCCCAACAATCACTCACTCTTGCCACCCATATCGTGGTGCTGCAAGAGGCCGGGTTGGCTGCGCTGCCAGAGGCTTATCGCGCAAAGACGCATGTGATTTACCAATCGGCCCCCAGGCTCAAACCCGCAACCAAATCAACGCGCCAATTTGTAGCACTGATGGTCGGCCATTTGCGGGATGAAAAAGACCCGCTGACGTTTATGAAGGCCGCCCGCCATACGGCAAGCAGCACGATTCATTTCGAGCAGATCGGTATGGCGCTGGAGCCGAGCTTTGAGCAGGCGGCGCTGGAAACTGCCCGGCTGAATCCAGGCTATCGCTGGTTGGGCGGTTTGCCCAGAGCCGCTACCCGCCAACGCATCAAGCGTGCCCATGTGCTGGTGAACGGCTCGAAGATGGAGGGCGGTGCCCACGTCATTCTGGAGGCCGTACAGTCCGGCACGCCGGTGCTGGCATCACGCATTGACGGCAACGTCGGTATGCTGGGCACCCATTATTCGGGTTACTTTGAACTCGGTAATGACGCACAACTGGCAAAACTGGTGCAGCGTTGCGCGTTGGAACCCGATTTTCTTGCCCTGCTGCAAAGCCAATGCGAGCAACGCGCCCAATGGTTTGAGCCCGCCCTCGAAAAGCGCCTTGTTTTAAACTTGGTCACCTCCGCCTTAGCGCCTTAGCCACACTTAGCCACGCACGAAAATATCTGAAAGCCCCCATGAACGCACCCGACAAACTCAATACCCTCGCCGCACCACGGCTCACCAGCCTGTCACACGGCGGCGGCTGTGGCTGCAAAATCGCGCCCGGCGTGCTGAGTGAAATCCTTAAAAATTCTAGCAACCTGCCGATACCGAAAGAGCTGCTGGTAGGCATAGAAACCGCTGACGACGCAGCCGTGTATTTGCTGAACGAGAACCAGGCGCTGATCGCCACGACCGACTTTTTCATGCCCATCGTCGATGACCCGTATGACTTTGGCCGCATTGCCGCCACCAACGCGGTCAGCGATGTGTACGCCATGGGCGGCACGCCCATCATGGCGCTGGCGCTGGTTGGTATGCCGATCAACGTGCTGCCGCTGGAGACCATAGGCGCCATCATGCGCGGCGGGCAAGACGTGTGCCGCGATGCGGGCATCCCGATTGCGGGCGGCCACACGATTGATTCGGTCGAACCGATTTACGGCCTGGTGGTGCTGGGTCTGGTGCACCCGTCGCGGGTCAAGAAAAACTCGGGTGCCAAGGCGGGCGACGTGCTGATCCTCAGCAAACCGCTGGGCATCGGTATCTTGTCGGCAGCTCTGAAAAAGGAAATTTTGCCACCAGAAGGCTACGCAAAAATGATTGCTCTGACTACGCAACTGAACAAGCCCGGCATCGCGCTAGCCGCGATGGATGGCGTGCACGCGCTGACCGACATCACAGGCTTTGGCCTGGCAGGGCACGGACTTGAACTAGCACGTGGCGCGGGGGTTCACATCCGCCTGGACTGGACGCGCGTGCCCTTGGTGGCAGGGGTAAGGGAGCTCGCCACGCAGGGCTGCGTTACGGGAGCATCAGGACGCAACTGGGAAAGCTACGGAGCCGAGATTAAGCTGGCTGATCGCATTGAAGAGGCCGACCGAGCCTTACTGAGCGACCCACAAACTTCCGGCGGGCTACTGGTAGCTTGCAGCGCCGACAGCGCTGCGGATGTACTGGCAGTTTTCAAGGCGCAAGGGTTTGATGATGCTGCGGTCATTGGTGAAATTACTGACGGGCAAGGGCTCAGCGTTTATTGATAGCAGGGGCTGCGGTTCAGGGTAAACCCGGCACTTTTTCGTCAGCATTTGTTCAGCGCCGTCGCTACCGCACGGATACGATGTAGATTGGCTAGTGCTATCGCACGCGAGCAGGCTTGCTGCCTTTTTTTGGAGATTTTGTGCCCTTATTACTCAAATTTTCAGCGCTGGTTGACTGGTTCTCCGAACGTATGGGGCATCTGGCATCTTGGGCTGTATTGTTAGCTGCGGCTATCAGCGCAGCAAATGCCTTTGTTCGGTATGGGTTTGACTACAGCTCAAACTCCTTCATTGAAATTCAATGGCATCTGTTTGCCTATATGGTCATGATTGGCGCGCCCATTGTGCTCAAACTCAATGAACATGTGCGGGTCGATCTGATTTACGGAAAGCTCAAGGGCAACTGACCGGTTTACATCGACTTATTCGGATTGTTTGTATTTTTGTTGCCAGTTATTACATTGCTTTTTTATCTCTCCTGGCCGTACTTCATGAACACGCTGACCTCTGGCGAAATGTCGCAAAATGCCGGCGGCTTGATTCGCTGGCCTGCAGTATTGGCCCTGCCCCTCGGATTTGCCATGATGATGATGCACGGGGTATCTGAAATCATCAAGCGCATAGCCTACCTACAAGACAAGTTCCAGATGAACACCCATTACGAGAAACCGCTTCAGTAAGCGCAATTACTGAGCAGCGAACTCGCGAGGTGGCTATTTAGCCCCTCATGTACGCAAAAAAATATCGAGATTCAGTTTCACTCCTATCAAATCTAAAAACTCGCGCGCACAGCGCACTTGGATACACAGGCCGAGTGATCAAGAGACCTCAAGCCACCGACTTGAGCGTCACGCGGACTGCGCTGCTTGACGACACGAGTGCATCAAACCGCGCACGCACAGATGCCTCAATCCCCGCCGCATCCAGCCCCTGCATCGCCAGCAGTTTTACGTGGTCGCCGTGCTCGATGAACTCGTCCTTCAGGCCTAGGTGCAGCACGGGTTTGTTCACACCAGCGGCCTGTAGCGCTTCGCTCACCGCGCTGCCTGCACCACCCATGATGGTGCCCTCTTCTAGCGTGACGAGCGCGTCATGCGTGGCCGCCAGTTGAAGCAGAAGATCAATATACAGCGGCTTGGCTCAGTGCATGTTGGCCTCTGTGCAGCCGAGTTTTTCACCCACCTGCAAGGCCGGGTACAGCAGCGTGCCGAAGGCCAGTATGGCGATGCTGGTACCTAGCAGCCCGTCGGACTTTGGGAGCATCGGCTGCAAAAGCGCCGCAGTGGTCCATTTTTCACCGGCTTTTTGTCCCATCGCTGGGATATGGGCCTGCAAATCCGGCAAAAACTGTCCTCGCTGGGGCTCTTTTTCGCTATCGATGCCCAAAGCCCGACAGGCTGCTAGTGCGCCGCCTGCCGTGCGCTCTAGCCCCTTCAAACGAATTTCGCCTTTGCCGTAAGGCAGCGCATCCAGATTGGCCTCGGGCGCAATGCCTGCACCAGCACCACGCGGGTAACGCACTGCCACCGGATGGTTTTGTGCAAATGCCGAGCTCAGAAGCTTGCGGCACTCGCGCTCGTCTGCCGGGCAGGCAATGCCCATGTTGGGAATGCAGCGCAAATACGCAATGTCGTAGGCACCCGCATGGGTTGCGCCATCAGCCCCGACCAGGCCAGCGCGGTCAAGCGCAAACACCACTGGCAGATTTTGCAGCGCCACGTCGTGAATCAGCTGGTCATAGCCGCGCTGCAAAAAGGTCGAGTAAATCGCCACCACGGGCTTGAGGCCTTCGCAGGCCATGCCTGCCGCAAACGTGATGGCGTGCTGCTCGGCAATGCCGACATCGTGGTAGCGCTCTGGAAAGCGCTGGTGGAACTCGACCATGCCCGAACCCTCACGCATGGCGGGTGTGATGCCGACCAAGCGCTTATCTGTAGCCGCCATGTCGCATAGCCAAGTGCCGAAGACTTGCGTGAAGGTTTGTTTGGCGGGCGCTGTGGCTTTTTGCAGGCCCATGGCCGGGTCAAACTTACCGGGGCCGTGATAGGCAATCGGGTCGGCTTCAGCGAGCTTGTAGCCCTGCCCTTTTTTGGTGACCACATGCAGAAACTGCGGGCGGTCGCCCTTTGCCATGAGCTGCTTGATGTTCTCCAGCGTGGGGATCAGTGACTCCAGGTCATGCCCGTCAATCGGGCCTATGTAGTTGAAGCCAAAATTTTCAAACAGCGTTGCCGGCACGACCATGCCCTTGGCGTGCGTCTCCAGCCGCTTGGCCAGCTCAAGCAGGGGCGGTGCAACACTCAGCACATGTTTGCCAACGTTTTTGGCCGATGCATAAAAGCGCCCGCTCATCAGTTGCGCCAGATAGCGGTTCAGCGCGCCGACTGGCGGGCTGATGCTCATGTCGTTGTCATTGAGCACCACCAGCATCTTGCAGTTGTCGTGTACGCCAGCGTTGTTGAGTGCTTCAAACGCCATGCCTGCGCTCATGGCACCATCGCCAATGATGGCGACCGAATAACGGTCTTCACCTTTTTGTTTTGAGGCCAGCGCCATGCCGAGCGCGGCAGAAATCGAGGTCGATGAATGCGCGGTGCCAAAGGTGTCGTAAGGGCTTTCGTCACGGCGCGGAAAGCCCGACAAACCGCCAAACTGGCGCAGGCTGTCCATGCGCTCACGCCGACCCGTGAGGATTTTGTGCGGATAGGTTTGATGGCCCACGTCCCACACCAGGCGGTCATCAGGTGTGTTGAAAACATAATGCAGCGCCACCGTCAGCTCGACCGTACCGAGGTTGGAGCTTAAATGTCCGCCGGTTTTTGAAACGCTGTCTAGCAGGTAGGCGCGTAATTCGTCGACAACAGTTTTCAACTGGGCTCGGGGCAGCCTGCGCAGGTCTGCGGGGCTGTTGATGGATGCTAGCAATGAAGTCATCGTGTGATTGGTTCGTAATGGCGGCGGCGTAGCTTAGGGTGCAGCTAATGGGTACTTCTAGAAATTCAGATTTTCGGGATGAAGTGCAAGGCGCACGGAGCGCAGGAACCGGAAT
>JBKJOH010000263.1:0-10214 GCA_046593295.1 Polaromonas sp.
CCAGCTACTACATCAATAACCAGCCGGTTCGCCGCCGCGACGTGCAGGACGTGTTCCTGGGCACGGGTCTGGGCCCGCGCGCCTACGCCATCATTGGCCAGGGCACGATCAGCCGCATCATCGAATCAAAACCGGAAGAGCTGCGCCTGTTTCTGGAAGAAGCGGCGGGTGTTTCAAAGTACAAAGAGCGCCGCCGCGAGACGGCCAACCGCTTGAGCGACACGCGTGAAAACCTGACTCGCGTTGAAGACATCTTGCGTGAGCTGAACGCCAACCTGGACAGGCTGGAAAAGCAGGCCGAGGTGGCGCTGCGCTACAACGCGCTACAGGCCGATGGCTCGCTCAAACAGCAGCAGTTGTGGTTTTTAAAACGCTCTGATGCCGAGGCAGACCAGGCCAGGGTCAAGCTTGAAGCTTCAAGCGCCGTCAATGAACTGGAAAGCCGTGTGGCTGACCTGCGCCACATTGAGGCCGACCTGGAGACCATACGCCAGGCGCATTACGCATCGGGCGACCACGTCAACCAGGCGCAAGGCAAGCTGTACGAGGCCAGCGCTGAAGTCGGGCGGCTTGAATCTGAAATCCGTTTTGTGGTCGATGGCCGCATCCGTGTTGAACAGCGCTTGACCCAGCTTAAAGAGCAGACCGCCCAGTGGGCCACGCGCAAGGAAGACGCTGCACTTGAAACCGAGAGCCTGTCCGCACAAGCCCTTGAAGCCGAAGAAAAATCCGCCCTGCTGGCAGCGCAAAGCGAAGAGCAGCAAAGCCAGTTGCCTGCGCTTGAAGAGTTGCTGCGCAGCGCACAGGCCAAAGCCAACGAGCAGCGTACAGGCGTGGCGCAGGTGCAGCAGCAGATTCAGGTGCTGGCGGCTGACCAGCGCAACATTCAAGAGCAGTCGCGCTCACTCAACCTTCGCCTTGAGCGTTTGACTGCCGACCGCAACGCGCTCAATGCGCCTGATGAAGCGCGTCTGGTCAACCTCACCAGTCAGTTCAACAGCGCGCAAGAGGCCCAGCTTGAAGCGCAAGCGCGGCTGGACGAATTGAGTGAAAGCGTGCCGCAACTCGACGAAGACCGCCGCACCAAGCAGCAGGCTGTCAACCTTGAATCCGCCAAACGTGCAGACCTGTCGGCCCGCACGGAGGCGCTCAAGGCGCTGCAAGAAAAAGTCAAGACCGATGGCAAGCTCAAGCCCTGGCTGGCCAAGCATGGGCTTGATGGCTTGCAAGGTCTGTGGAGCCAAATTCACATTGAGCAAGGCTGGGAGAATGCGCTTGAGGCCGCCCTGCGCGAGCGCCTCAGCGCCTTGCCTGTGAGCAAGCTCGATATGGTGCGCGGCTTTGCCGGTACCGATGGCAGGGACACGCCGCCCGCCAAGTTGGGGTTTTATTCAGCCCCCAGCGGCGGCGCACCTATGCGCTCGAACGCGACTATCAGCCTCAAGCCTCTGGCCGATCTACTACGTTTGAACGACGCTGGTTTATCAGCCGTGTTAGGCGACTGGCTGCACGGCGGCTACACCGCAGACAAGCTTGACGATGCGCTTGCTGCACGCGACAAGCTGCAAGCCGGTGAAGTGATTTACGTCAAAAGCGGCCACGCTGTGACAAAGCACAGCGTGAGCTTTTACGCACCCGATTCCGAGCAGGCCGGTTTGCTGGCTCGCGCACAAGAGATTGAAAATCTCGACAAGCAGCTCAAGGCCCAGGCGCTCATCAGCGACGAAGCTAGAGCCGCATCGGTACGCGCCGAGTCCGCCTATGCCGATGCTGCGCAGCGCCTGGGTACCGCCCGGCGCGCGGCTGCCGAGGGCCAGAGCCGCACCCACGAGCTACAGGTTGAAGTGCTGCGCTTGACGCAACTGGCCGAGCAAACCAGAGCCCGCAGCCAGCAGATTCAGGCCGACATGGGCGAGATCGATGCGCAGCTTGGCGAGCTGCAAGAGCGCAAGGTCACAGCCGAGGGCCGCTTTGAAGAGCTGGACATGCAACTGGCCGACAGCCAGGAGCGCCACGCCCAGCTGGATGACCGCGTGATTGAAGCCGAACGCAAGCTGGGTGAATCACGCGTGCAGCAGCGCGCACTGGAGCGCCAGGCGCAGGAAGCGCAGTTTGCCCTGCGCAGTTTGGTATCGCGTCGTGAAGAGCTGGCCCGATCCATCAGCATCGCAGCCCAGCAGGCCGAAACCATCGCTGAAGAAGAGCAGCGCGCCAAAGAAGAGCTGTCGCGCCTGTCTGATGCCGCTGCACAGGCGGGCTTGCAGTCCGCCCTGAGCGTGAAGCTGGAGCGCGAAGCCGATCTGGGGGCCAAGCGCAGCCAGTACGACGACCTGACCAACAAGCTGCGGGCTGGCGACGAGCGACGCTTGGGCCTGGAACGCGAGCTTGATCCGCTGCGCCAGCGCATCACCGAATTTCAATTAAAAGAGCAGGCCGCGCGCCTTGGTTTTGAGCAGTACGAGCAGCAACTGCTTGACGCGCAAGCCGACCTGGCTGCGGTGGCGTTGTCGATTCAAACTGGCAATGTACGTTTGACGGGTTTGCAGGGCGAGATAGACCGCATCAACCGCGAGATTGCATCGCTGGGCGCAGTCAATCTGGCGGCGCTCGAAGAGTTAAGCACTGCGAGCGAACGCAAGCAGTTTCTGGATGCGCAGTCGGCTGACCTGAATGAGGCCATGACAACGCTTGAAGATGCCATCAAAAAGATTGATGCCGAAACCCGCGACCTGCTGGCCAGCACGTTTGCCACCGTTAACGAGCACTTTGGCAAGATGTTCCCCAAGCTGTTTGGCGGCGGCAACGCCAGACTGATGATGACGGGCGAGGAGATTTTAGATGCCGGTGTGCAGGTCATGGCCCAGCCGCCAGGCAAGAAAAACCAGACCATCCATTTGCTGTCGGGCGGCGAAAAAGCCCTGACAGCGATTGCGCTGGTGTTTGCCATATTCCAGCTCAATCCGGCACCGTTTTGCCTGCTTGATGAGGTCGATGCTCCGCTGGACGATGCCAACACCGAGCGCTACGCCAAGCTGGTAGCCAGCATGAGCCGGGAGACGCAGTTTTTATTCATCAGCCATAACAAGATCGCTATGGAAATGGCCGAACAGTTGATAGGCGTGACCATGCAGGAGCAGGGCGTTTCACGCATCGTGGCGGTGGACATGGAAGCTGCGCTTGGCTTTGCCGAAGCGGCGTAAATAGTGATGAGCACACTTCAGATCAGTTTGGCCATCCTCGGCGGTTTGATTCTGGCGATTGTGGTGGCGCACAGCACTTGGTCGGCACGCAAAAACCAGCCCAAAAGAGCCACACAGGAACCCCCGCTAGACGCCGAAGCAGCGGAAGGCACCGGGACGGGTCTGCTTGCTGAACGGCAGGAGCCACGGTTCGAAAACGATGGTTTTTGCCATGCCGACCTAGCTTCACTAAGCACGATGATGGCGATTGAAAAAAAGCCAGGTCTCGATGCCCTGATTGACGTTATCGCGCCGGTCATAGTTGACTCATTGGTGTCGGGTGAGGCGGCGCTTGCGGCGATGCCCACTACCCGCCGCGCAGGCAGCAAGCCCTTCGGCGTTGAAGGCCTGAATGCCGCGAACGACGAGTGGGAGCTACCCGCTGCAGGCCAGCGTTACACCGCTTTTCAGTGCGGCGTGCAACTGGCCAATCGCGTCGGTGCACTGAGTCAGATCGAGTACTCCGAATTTGTTATGAAGACGCAGGCTTTTGCCGATGCGCTGGGCGGCGAGCCGGAATTTCCCGAAATGCTTGATGAGGTGGCGCGAGCCCGTGAACTGGACCAGTTTGCAAGCGCGCACGACGCACAACTGAGCTTCACGCTGCGCGCCATCAACACCGCCTGGAGCCCCGGCTACGTGCAGCAAAGCGCGGCCAGGCTGGGGTTTGTGGCAGGTGGGATCCCTGGCCGCATGGTGCTGCCCGCCTCCATTGCAGGCAGCGCACCGCTACTGGGACTGGCGTTTGATACCCAGGCCGCGATGGCCGAAGACCCCGAGCAGACGGCGCTGCGCGAAATCACCCTTTCACTTGACGTACCGCAGGTAGCGCGCAGCGAACAGCCATTTGCCCGCATGTGCGAATCAGCCTTGAGTCTGGCGCGCAGCATGGACGGTGCCATCATCGACGACAACGGCAAGCTGATACCCGCCGAGGCCATGGACGTGATTGCCTCAGAGCTGAATCAGCTCTATGACACGCTGGACGAGCATGATTTGTCGGCGGGGTCGGTGCTGGCGCGGCGGCTTTTCTCGTAAGGGCCCTCAAAATTAATCTTAGCCCATGACCATGCCTGACTTATTCGCACAGCCCGAGCCAAGCCACGCTCTACAGCTCAATGGCGAACGCGCTACGCAGCTCAGGCAGCAGCTCAACCACCACGCCCACTTGTACTACGTGCGCGATGACCCGCAAATTCCGGACGCGGAATACGACAGGCTCTTTAAAGAACTGCAGGCGCTTGAAGAGGCACATCCGTCGCTTATGGGTGCCGACTCCCCAACGCAACGCGTGGGTGGAAAGCCTTTAGCCCAATTTGCCAGCGTGCGCCACCAAGTGCCGATGCTGAGTATCCGAACCGAAACCGATACCGAAGCCACAGGCGCAGAAAATTTCGACACCCGTGTACGAAAAGAGCTTGGCCTGGGCGAGGGCGATGCTCCGGTCGAATACGTGGCCGAACTCAAGTTCGATGGCCTGGCGATGAACCTGCGTTATGAAAACGGCGTGCTGGTGCAGGCGGCAACCCGTGGTGATGGTGAAGAGGGCGAAGACGTGACGCAAAACATGCGTACCGTTAACCAAATTCCCTTGCGTTTGCCAGCAGATGCGCCGCCTGTTTTAGAAGTGCGCGGCGAGGTCTACATGAGCCGGGCTGACTTTGAAGCGCTTAATGAGCGGCAGCGCGAAAAAATTGCGCAGGGCATGAAGGGTGAAAAAACTTTCGTCAACCCACGTAACGCCGCAGCAGGCGCGGTGCGCCAGCTAGACCCAGCCATTGCCGCCAGCAGAAAGCTCAGTTTTTCTGCCTATGGCCTGGGCGAGATCACATCGCCTGAATCAGGCGGGCCAGCGTTTGAAACCCATTTTGAACTGCTTCAGACCCTAAAAAAATGGGGTTTTCCGGTCGCAGCCCAAACAAAACGGGCACGAGGCGCTACGGAATTAATAGCGTTTCATAAAGCGATGGGCCAGCAGCGCGATGCCTTGCCTTACGACATAGATGGCGTGGTCTACAAAGTCAACAGCCTCGCCTTGCAAAGGCAGCTTGGTTTTGTCACGCGCGAACCACGCTGGGCGGTGGCTCATAAATATGCGGCACAAGAGCAACTCACCACCGTACTCGCCATTGATGTGCAGGTCGGCCGCACCGGCAAGCTGACACCAGTCGCAAAGCTTGCTCCGGTATTTGTGGGTGGCGTAACCGTTACCAACGCCACCTTGCATAACGAAGACGAAGCCCGCCGTAAAGACGTACGCATCGGCGACACGGTGATCGTGCGACGTGCTGGCGATGTGATTCCTGAGGTCGTCAGCGTGCTGTTAGACAAGCGCCTGCATCACGCATCAATATTCACTATGCCGCGCCAGTGCCCGGTCTGCGGCTCGGACGCCGTGCGCGAAGAGGGCGAGACGGACTACCGCTGCACGGGCGGCCTGTTTTGCGGCGCGCAGCGCAAGGAAGCGATTTTGCATTTTGCGCACAGGCGAGCAGTAGAAGTTGAAGGCCTGGGCGACAAATTGGTCGAGCAACTGGTGGATGCCAACGTCATTCGTACCTTGCCTGATCTCTACAAACTCGGGCTGACCGCGCTGGCAAGTCTGGACCGCATGGCTGACAAGTCTGCGCAGAACCTTTTGCAGGCACTCGAAAAATCTAAAGCCACCACGCTGCCGCGCTTTCTGTTTGGTCTTGGCATACGCCACGTTGGTGAGGCAACCGCCAAGGAACTGGCGCGCCACTTCGGCAAGCTGGATGCCTTCATGGAAGCAAGCGAAGAACAATTCTTGGCTGTGAATGATGTGGGCCCTATCGTCGCCCAAAGCATTCGCACCTTTTTTGACCAAGCGCACAACCGCGAAGTGCTCGAACAACTCAAGGCCTGCGGTGTGCATTGGGAAGAGGGCGAGCCACTAGCGGTTGCGCCCAAGCCGTTGACAGGCAAGACATTTGTCATTACCGGAACACTGCCAAACCTGAGTCGCGACGAGGCCAAAGACCTGATTGAAGCGGCTGGCGGCAAGGTTGCAGGGTCAGTCAGCAAAAAGACCGATTACCTGGTCGCGGGTGCCGAGGCCGGCAGCAAGCTGACCAAAGCGCAGGCGCTGGGCGTGGCCGTGATTGACGAAACGGCCTTGCTGGCACTGCTGGTCTCTTCTGGTTGAACCCTGAAGTAAAAGGGGTCAAGTCTTGACATCACACCTTTCACCGCTAGCCCTTGATGATTTTGCTGACCGTTGAATAGTGTATTCCCACCTCGCGGGCCGTGGCGGCCATGGTGTAACCCAATTCCAAGCATGCCTTGCGGATGGCCTCATCCCGCAACGCCTTGTCGGCCCGGACAGCACCCGGAAACAGTCGCTTGAGACTGGAGCGATGCAACCGACGCTGGCTGCGCGGCAGCTCCGATAAATCGGTCCGGCCTTCCAGCCGACCACCTCGGCCAGCACGCTCAGAAAAAGACGGCGGTCTGGGTCGTCGAGATAAATACCTTGCCGCGCATTGCCGCGCGCGGTGACATGGTAAAGCGCGCCGACGAATTCAAGTCGAAGGCGGCTAGCCATGGGGCGAGTCTAACTTGAAAAACAACGATGTCATGACCTGACCCCTTGCATTATTCCTGACCCCTTGCGTTATTCGGTAAACCCGGGGCGGTTCACCGCAGTAGGAAGCCGTGACGAAAAGGACTATCTTCGGCTTGCAGGTCTATACACTTGGAGCATCAAAAAAGCACCGACCAAAGGCTGATTCCGCCGACCAGCACCAAGCTTGATGCCCAGACCAGATCAAGGTTGAACCAGCTCTGCGACAAAAACCGCAGTCCGAGCCAGAAATAGACCGCAGCCGCGATCGCGCCTCCGGCCAACAACATCGCCAGCGTGTGCACGGATGCCACATAAAGCGCGGTCACGACATTGCCCTGCATCAACACTGTCGCCGCCTGGTGGCCGGCATCCAGATCGGGCTCGGCACAGAGGCCGAGGTAGATCGGCACCAGCATCAGCCCGGCGCCATGCGCCATCGCCACCAGAAATGACCAGAGCGCCAGCCGCGACGGCGGAATGCGCGCCAGGAACCTTGGGTGGCGACGGTTGATCATGAGATAAAGCCCAAGCGCCACGACGATCAGCCCGGCGCCGATACGGATCTCGCGCTGCCATTCGACCAGTGCCGTCATCATCGAGAACGGCAAAAGGATCGCCGTCATCGCCAAAAAATGCCCGGCTGCCAAAGCGCAAAGCGCGCCCACCAGCGCCCAGCGCCTACGCTCCATCAGCGCGGCAGAGACCGCCAGCGGCCAGCCCATTCCGGGGTTCACCCCGTGGTAGACGCCGGAAAGTGGGACGGCCCACCAAAGGGCCGCCGTCGAAATCTGCTGTTCCAAGCGCTAGACCGAGGGGTAGCAGAAGCTGTCGGTCGAACAGTCGCCACCCTCAAGTCGGATCTGGTGCGCGCGATAGCCCTTGGGGAAGTCGACGTAGAAGTTCTTGTCGAGCGTCAGCCCGCCCTTTTCGCCGACATGCGCCATCACCATCTGGCCGCCGCTGTCATTGGGATAGAACTGATCATCCCACGTCGAGTAAAGCGAGTTGGTCCAGTAGACCCGCTTGCCGTCGCGGCTGATCTCGACCATCTGCGGCCCGTACGAAAACTTCTTGCCGTTCGGGTGCTTGTGGTGCGCGACGATCCCGCCCAGCTCAACCTTGCCGGACAGGAATGGCTTCATCGGATCCGAGACATCATACTGATGCATCTCGCCCAGACCCCAGCAGGCGACGTAGAGATACTTGTCGTCAAGGCTGAGGTCGATATCGGTGACCAAAGGTGGCACCGCGCCAAAACCTTTCAGAAGATCGGGCAAATCGGCCGGATCGGCGGGCTTGGGGTCGATGGTGATGGTCTTCTTCGACTGCCATTTGCCCTTGGCGTCGCGCCACCAGGTGAAGATCGAGCCTTGCAGGTTGGTGGTGTCGACCACGACGCCGCAGAAGCCGTAGGACTTGGACGGGTCATGCGCCGGGCGCACTTCAAGCGCCATCTGGTGGTTGGCACCGAAATCCAACGTCTGGATGTTCTTGCGCGCCCGCAGGTCCCAGAAATGGATCGAATGGCCGTATTTGTTGGACAGAAGATCGCTGGCCACGATGCCGCCCTCGAACTGCGGCGGCAGGCCCCATTCGGACGAGACCATGTAGTCCTGCGGCAGGTTCCACCAGAAGTCGTAGTGCTTGTCCTGCTTGCCGCGGTCGATCTCGTAGCGACCGATGACCTCGAAGGTCTCGCAATCCATGATGAAGATGCCAGGGGGTCCGTCGGTGCCGTCCGGCCCACCGCCGCCCAGGGTCGAGACATAGATGCCCTCGGGTCCGCAGTGGATCGTGTGCGGGCGCGAATAGCCGGTCTTCTTGAAGATATCCTCCGGCTCGATCGTCTTGTGGATATTGGCCTTCAGCGGGTCCTTCACGTCGATGATGTAGATGCGCGACGACCGGATGCCTGGCACGATCAGATAGCGCCGCTCAAGAAATGCATGGCCCGACAGCGGCGACAGCGAAGACGAACAGGCATTCCAGCCGAAATGGTGGAACTCGTCGCCCTTGTTCGGCACGATCACCTGATGAACGATCTGGCCGTATGTCTTGGACTTCGGGTTCAGGTCGACCACCGCGATCCCGTCGGACTGCGAGGCGTCGGGGCTGAGCATGACGGTGAAGCCGTAATTCTCGACCGGTGCCTGCATCGCTAGCTTGGCCGTGGCGTGGAATGTTGGATCTGGTCTGACCGTCATGGTTTTTTCCTTCCGTTTCATTTGTCGTCAGTCTATCCCTGCGGCACAGAGGCGCGAGGGATAAGAAATTCAACCGCATGAGCCAAAATATCTCACCGTATCGCGTCCTCACAATACGTGTTTACCCTCAGGCGGCAGGCTGACTCGCCAAGAGTTTTTGCCCCATTGGGCACAAGCGGGATGCCGACCTGCCAAAAAGTAAAAGTAAAAGTAAAAGTAAAAGTAAAAGGGGTCAAAAGTAAAAGGGGTCAAGTCTTGACATCACACTTTTCACCGCCCGCCCTTTGGCGAACTGGGCAAGAATCCAATCCGTGGACAGCCAGTCCGGGCGGTCTGCCTGGCCCAAGGTGGCCCGGTAGCTGCTCCAGGGGTAGTGTGAAATGGCCCTGACCATCCTGGGAGCGCGCAGGGGAATTCAAGTCGAAGGGGTCGAGCCATGGGGCGACTCTAACTTGAAAAACAAGGATGTCAAGACCTGACCCCTTGCGTTTCCAGGCTGCTCACGTCCCTTTGAACGCCTTAAAGGGACGCGGCCTCCGGCAGCACCGACCATTCGGGCTCCTCGAATTCGCCGATGACCGTGATCACACAGTTTTCGGCATGCTTTTTGAGGATGGCGCGCACGGTCTCGTCCCTGCGGTCGTCCTTGGCATCGCGGTGTGCCTTCGACGCCCAGGTGGCAATCGCCAGCAGGGTGTCGGTCGAGCCGATCTTGCGATGCAGGTAAGTGCCGCGCGCGCCGAGCGTGCGCTGAATGATTTCGCTGGCACGGATCCAGGCATCAGCGTACTCTTCCACCGTGTAGCCGGGCTTCATGCGGACTTCAAAAATGAATTTCATGTCGGCAGTCCTTTCCCTTTTTTCATGGGAGCGAGCCCGGCGGGCTATCTGTCTCAGGGGGCGCACCCAAACGAAGCGTAACCCAGCTTAAGAAAACCCTAAGAAGGCCGCAGCATCATGAAGACACCAAAAAAATCAAGGTGCCGGGTCCGGCAGTACCCTGTTCAGGATGCGATTCCAAGGAAGACCGCCAGTGAACGATTGACGACAAGCATCAAGGCGTCGTCAGCCTTGACAACTTCCGGTTTGCTTTCACTCATTGCCCGCCTCGGTCGCAACTCAACGAAACTGCTTCAGTTACTTGCAGTTCGTCATACACCGGACGGCTTTCGTATCCGGTCTGTC
>JBKJOH010000069.1:0-3151 GCA_046593295.1 Polaromonas sp.
GCTTGAGGAAATCAACATCACCCTGAAAAAACTGTTTATCAGTCAGCACCGACAAACACGCCGCGCCAAATTCAGCATAGCTTTGCGCAATATCTGCAGGGATGAAGTCAGCGCGAAGCACGCCTTTCGACGGGCTGGCTTTTTTGACCTCGGCAATCACAGCGGCTTTGCCAGAGGCGATTTTTGCGCGTATCGCGCCGACGAAGTCACGCGTCAACACGCGGGACTCGGCATCCTCACGCATCACCGCCAGCGGTTTGCGCCGGATGGCATCAAGAATTTCTGCGTGTTTGACGGCAACAATCTGGTTCAGGATATCGGACATGTTTGATGGGAGGCCTTATCAAGCCTCAGGTTAGCCAAGTTGTTTGGAAAGTAGCACGAGTTGCTGCAGCTTGGCCTTGGCTGCGCCGGACTCAACGGCGGCGCGGGCTTTTTCTATGCCTTCAGCAATAGATGCCGCTACGTTTGCTGCATACAGCGCCGCACCGGCATTGAGTATGACGATATCACGCGCCGCACCGGGTTGATTGTCCAGCACCCCCATCAGCATGGCTTTGGACTGCTCGGGCGTTTCGACCCGCAGCGCGCGGTTGCTCGACATATTGAGCTTGAAGTCTTCGGGGTGGATTTCGTATTCGGTGATCTCGCCGTTCTTGAGTTCACCCACCACCGTCGCCGCGCCCAGGCTGACTTCATCCATGCCGTCTTTGCCGTACACCACCAGCGCATGTTCAGCGCCCAGGCGCTGCAGCGCACGGATCTGGATACCGACCAGATCAGAGTGAAACACACCCATTAAAATATTTGGCGCGCTGGCCGGGTTGGTCAGCGGCCCGAGGATGTTGAAGATGGTGCGCACGCCCAGCTCTTTGCGGATCGGGGCGACGTTTTTCATCGCCGGATGATGATTCGGCGCAAACATGAAACCCACGCCGACCTCTTCAATACATTTTGCATTGGCCTCGGGCGACAAGTTGATGTTGATGCCCAGCGACTCCATCACGTCGGCACTGCCCGATTTGCTGCTAACGCTGCGCCCGCCATGCTTGCTAACCTTGGCACCCGCCGCCGCCGCCACAAACATGGAGCAGGTCGAGATATTGAAGGTGTGCGAACCATCACCGCCGGTGCCGACGATGTCCACCAGATGCGTTTTATCAAGCACATTCACCTTGGTCGAGAACTCGCGCATCACCTGCGCGGCGGCGGTGATCTCGCCAATGGTTTCTTTCTTCACGCGCAGGCCGGTGATGAGTGCAGCCATCATCACGGGCGACATCTCGCCGCTGATGATGAGGCGCATCAGGTGCAGCATCTCGTCGTGGAAAATCTCGCGGTGCTCGATGGTGCGCTGTAGGGCTTCTTGCGGAGTGATTTTTTGTGTGTGGGGCATGTTGGCTCCTGTTTTGGCTATTTTGGGTTTCAAATGGCTGAAAAAGACCGTTTTTGACCCCTATTTATGGCTGTAGCCCAATGAATACGAGCGTTTACAGCTACTAAATTTATAGCATTCATAGTGCTTGCAGCAAGAAATTCTTCAGCATCGCGTGGCCGTGTTCGGTGAGTATCGACTCGGGGTGAAACTGCACGCCTTGAATCGGCAGCGTTTTATGCCGCACGCCCATGATCTCGCCGTCATCCGTCCACGCCGTGACTTCAAGCACATCGGGGCAGCTTGATTTTTCAATCGCCAGCGAGTGGTAGCGGTTAACCGTGAACTGCTTTGGCAAACCTGAAAACACGCCCTGCTGCGTGGTGCTGATAACGCTGGTTTTGCCGTGCATCAACTGCTGCGCCCGAACGATGTTGCCACCAAACGCCGCGCCTATGGACTGATGACCCAGGCAGACGCCCAGAATCGGCAGCTTGCCGGCGAAATGCTGAATTGCCGCCACCGAAATCCCGGCCTCGGCCGGCGAGCACGGGCCGGGCGACACCACCAGGCGGTCGAGTTGCCCCGCGTCCAGCCGTGCAGCAATCTCGGCGACCGTGATTTCGTCATTGCGGAAGACTTCCACCTCGGCCCCCAGCTCGCCAAAATACTGGACGATGTTGTAGGTAAAGCTGTCGTAGTTGTCGATCATTAAGAGTTTGATTTTGTCGCTCATGATGTTCACTCCAACCCTTCTTCAACCAGCTCGGATGCCCTGAGCAAAGCCCGCGCTTTGGCCTCGGTTTCTTTCCATTCCAGCTCGGGCACCGAATCAGCCACCACGCCTGCGGCCGCCTGCACATAGAGCATTTGATCCTTGATGATGCCGGTGCGGATGGTGATGGCTACATCCATGTCGCCCGAATAGCTCAGGTAGCCGCAGGCACCGCCATACAAGCCGCGCTTGGTGGGCTCCAGCTGATCGATGACTTCCATCGCATGTACCTTGGGTGCGCCACTCAGGGTGCCCGCCGGGAAGGTGGCCTTGAGCACATCCATGCCTGACATGCCTTCGAGCAGCTCGCCCTCGACATTACTCACGATGTGCATCACATGGCTGTAGCGCTCGACGGCAAAGGCTTCGGTGACTTTGACCGAGCCTGTTTTTGCGATGCGGCCAATGTCATTGCGCGCCAGGTCAATCAGCATGACGTGTTCGGCGCGCTCTTTCGGGTCGTTAACCAGTTCTTGTTCAACAGCTTTGTCAGCCTCGGGGGACGAGGCGCGTGGCCTGGTACCGGCAAGCGGGCGAATGGTCACTTTTTGACCGCCCCCTTCGCTCTCGGCCACAAGCTCCTGCCGCACCAAAATCTCCGGCGACGCGCCCACCACATGGAAGTCGCCAAAATGGTAGTAATACATATAGGGCGATGGGTTCAATGACCGCAGCGCACGGTACAAGCTGAGTGGCGACTCGGTATAGCGCTTTTTAATCCGCTGGCCTACCTGCACCTGCATAAAGTCGCCAGCCTCGATCATGCGTTTGGCCATTTCAACCGCGGCAATGTAGTCGGCCTTGGCAAAGTCGCGCTCCGCCGGGTAACTTTGTGATGGTTTAACGACTGGCGCGCTGACCGAATATTTGAGTTGCTCTTTCAATTCACGCAGGCGCTTCTTGGCGTTGGTGTAGGCCTCGGGTTGCTTCGGATCGGCGTACACAATCATGTAAAGCTTGCCCGACAGGTTGTCAATGACTGCCAGCTCTTCGCATTGCAG
>JBKJOH010000119.1:0-3712 GCA_046593295.1 Polaromonas sp.
TCCGGACGGCGAGGTGGCCGGCATCTACAAGGCCGTGGCGCGCCAGGTGGCGATCACCATTGCCGCCAAGGCCAAAGATTTTTCCGCCAAGTTTCCGACCATCAAGATAGACAAGGACACCTGAGCTTTTGGCGCTCACGGACTAACTCATGCACATGCTGGCTTCGCTGCGCTACCTGGTCGCCCTGAGCGAGCACAAGCACTTTGCGCGTGCGGCCCAGTCTTGCCACATCACCCAGCCGGCCATGTCCAACGCCTTGCGCGCGCTGGAAAAGGAATTTGGCATTGCCATCGTCAAGCGCGGACGTACTTACGCCGGCCTCACACCCGAAGGCGAGCGCGTGCTGGCCACCGCCCAGCGCATGCTGCACGAGCATGAACTGCTGCAGCAGGATATCTGCAGCAGCGCCAGCCAGCCGCAGGGTGCGCTGCAGCTCGGCGTAGTGCCGACGGCCGTGCCCGTCGCCGCGCACTTTGCGGCGCTGCTCAGAAAGCAGTACCCGGGGATTGCGCCGGTGGTGCGTTCCATGAGTTCGCAGGAGATTGAGTTGGGCCTGGAGTGTTTGTCGCTGGATATGGGCCTGGGTTTTGTAGAGCGGCTGAGCCAGCGCGGCAGTCGCTTTTTCATCCTGCCGCAGTACACCGAGCATTATTTTCTAGTTCGCCGCGCGGCCCGGCCGGGCCAGCCTGATGGCGTAGCGCGCGAGCTGCTGCACCTCGGACAGCCCATCAACTGGCGCGAGGCGGCCCAGCTGCCCTTGTGCCTGCTAACGCCTGAAATGCACAACCGCAGCATTGTGGACAATGTGTTTGCCAAGCTCGATGTCAGCGTCAAACCGGTGATGGAGACCGACTCCATTCTCGCGCTGGCCTTGAGTGTGGCCGCCGGAGACATCTGCAGCGTGCTGCCCGGGGCGCTGGTGGGGGCGGTACGCAGTTATGCCGAGCTCGAAGCCCTGCCGCTGGTGCAGCCTGAGGTGAGCACGCCCGTCGGCTTTATCACGCTGGGCAATGCCGGTGCCTCGCGGGCGCTGCAGGCCGCCCTGGCGTTGGCCCGGGATGGGCAGTGGCTGCGCCACGCCGCGCAGTACAGCGGCGGCGCTTCATTCAGCTATTGAATCAGCTCATACAGAAATTAAATTTGACGCAGCCTGCACAAAGGAAGACAGTCCAGCCATGAATACATCCCCAGCACCCGGCGGGCTCAGGCCCGCAGCCTCTTTGGACTCGATTCCCGCTGTTTCCATCGCCACGGCAGATGAAATGCGCGAGCGCATTCGCCGCAAAAGCAAGCTCAAGGGCAGGCAGGCGGATGACGCTTCCATTGAACAGGTGCGCGGCTTGATAGGCCTGCGGCCCGAAGAAGGCCATCGCCGTGACTTGCTGATCGAGCACCTGCACAAGCTCAATGATGCCTATCGCTGTCTGCACGACAGGCACTTGGTGGCACTCGCCAAAGAGATGAATATCCCCATGGCCGAGGTGTATGAGGTGGCGACTTTCTATCACCACTTTGAAGTCATCAAGGGCGACGACCAGGCTGCCGGACTGACCGTGCGTGTGTGTGATGGTCTGGCGTGTGAGATGGCGGGCGCACAGGATTTGCTGGCGCGTTTGCCAGCGCTTTTGGGCAACAACGATGTGCGCGTGATCGCCGCGCCTTGCATTGGCCGTTGTGAGCAGGCCCCAGCGGTGGCCGTACATCAACGTGTTTTGCCTTTTGCCAGTGTTGAAGCCATCAAAAACGCTGTTCTTGATGCTTTTTCACCCTTAAAAACGGCTCAAGCCCAACAAATACGGGCGCGACCAGCTATTAATTTTGTAGCATCTGAGTTTGCTGAAAAAGCTATTCCTGATTTGTTTTTCGGCTTGAGCAACGCCGAAGTCAGCCACACCGACTACACCACCTACCGTGCCCACGGCGGCTATGCGCTGGCTGCCGCAGTTGCAGATGCTGCTCATGGCCATGACGATGATGAGCGCATCATCAAGGTGATGGAAGATTCCGGCCTGCGCGGTTTGGGTGGTGCCGGATTTCCCGCGGGGCGCAAGTGGCGCATTGTGCGAGCCCAGCCCGCACCTCGCGTGATGGCGGTGAACATTGACGAAGGCGAGCCTGGCACCTTCAAGGACCGTGTTTATCTTGAGCGTGATCCGCACCGCTTTCTTGAAGGCATGCTGGTGGCCTCGCAAGTGGTGGGTATTGATGCCTGCTACATCTACCTGCGCGATGAATACCACGGCTGCCGCGCTATTCTTGAAGCCGAGATTGCCAAGCTGCAAGCTGATCCACCCTGCAAGCTGCCTTTGATCGAACTGCGGCGCGGTGCTGGAGCCTATATCTGCGGCGAAGAGTCCGCGATGATCGAAAGCATTGAAGGCAAGCGCGGCATGCCGCGCTTGCGGCCACCTTACATCGCCGAGGTGGGCCTGTTTGGGCGGCCCACGCTGGAGCACAACTTCGAGACGCTTTACTGGGTGCGCGACTTGGTGGAAAAAGGCCCGCAGTGGTTCAGCAGCTTTGGCCGCAATGGCCGCAAGGGCTTGCGCAGTTTCAGCGTCAGTGGCCGCGTGAAGCAGCCCGGTGTAAAGCTCGCACCTGCCGGTATCACGCTGCAAGAATTGATTGACGAATATTGCGGCGGCATGGCCGACGGGCACGAGCTTTACGCCTACCTGCCAGGCGGCGCTTCGGGCGGCATTTTGCCGGCCAGTCTCAACAACATTCCGCTGGACTTCGACACGCTGCAACCCTATGGGTGCTTCATCGGCTCCGCTGCCGTCATCATCCTGGGCCAACACGACCGGGCGCGCGACGCGGCGCTCAACATGATGAAGTTCTTCGAACACGAAAGTTGCGGGCAGTGCACGCCTTGCCGCGTCGGCACGGCCAAAGCTGCCAAACTGATGCAGGCCGAACGATGGGACAACGTCACGCTCGAAGACCTGAACCAGGTCATGGTGGATGCTTCGATTTGCGGGCTGGGGCAAGCTGCACCCAACCCGGTTCGCAGCGTCCAGAAATATTTCCCGCACGAAATTGGAGGTCTGGTATGAACGCCCCCGTCACGCTGGCAGAAGTCACGCCGCAAACCATAGCATTCACACTCGATGGCAGAAGCATCCACGCCTACGATGGCGAGACCATCTTCAAGGCAGCCCAGCGCCACGGCATAGACATTCCCCATCTTTGCTACAAGGACGGCTACCGACCTGACGGCAACTGCCGCGCTTGTGTGGTCGAAATCAAAGGGGAACGCACCCTGGCGCCGAGTTGCTGCCGCAGCGCCACGGCAGGCATGGACGTGCAGGCCAGCAGCGAACGCGCCGTCAAAAGTCAGAAGATGGTGCTGGAGATACTGCTGTCGGACATGGCTGACACTGGCTACAAATGGAACGACGCTGGCGTTGCTGCTGCAGGCAGCACGGCGAGCAAGGCCGCCACCGATATGGGCCAGTATGGCTTGTTGAGTCACTGGGCCTCACGCATGAACGTCAAGGTGCGTCCCGAGTTTAGGGCGCTGCGCCGAGATCAGCCTAAAGCGGATATTTCGCATCCCGCGATGGCCGTGAACCTCGACACCTGCATCCAGTGCAACCTCTGCGTGCAGGTGTCGAGGTTCACGGCCATGGCGGGATGCGAAATATCCGCTTTAGGCTGATCTCGGCGCAGCGCCCTAAACTCGGGACGCACCTTGACGTTCATGCGTGA
>JBKJOH010000188.1:0-19412 GCA_046593295.1 Polaromonas sp.
CCAGGCCGATCACCTCGCCCGGCTGCCCCCGGCGCACGTCCTGGATGCTCTGCCAGAACGACTTCAGCAGACGCATCGGCAGCAGCACCAGCGGCTTGCCCAGCAGCACGCTCATCATGCCAGCCGGGAAAGCGATGTAACCACCCAGGCCAACCACCACGTCTGGCTTGACGCGGCGGATCACCTGCACGCTTTGCCAGAAAGCCTTGAGCAAACGCAGTGGCAAAAACGCCAGCGTGACCGGGCCTTTGCCACGCACGCCGGAAAAATCAATGCTCTCAAAAGCAAAACCGCGCGGTGGTACCAGCTGGCTTTCCATGGTCGGCTTGGCTGATGTGCCCTTGCCGCCCAGCCAATGCACCCGCCAGCCGCGCTCACGCAGGGCTTCGGCCACGGCCAGACCGGGGAAGATGTGGCCACCGGTTCCGCCGGCCATGATCAAGGCACACTGGCTCATGATGCGCCTCTTTCCCCCTCTCCCTTTGGGAGAGGGTGGGGGTGAGGGTCTCCGGCCGCGCCAGCCCTCACCCTAGCCCTCTCCCAGAGGGAGAGGGAACGTGAGAGTTTGCCAATGGTTTTCATGCGCGCCCTCCCCGCATCAACAGACGGTTCTCGTAATCAATACGCAGCACCACAGCCAGTGAAATCAAATTCATCAAAATCGCTGAACCGCCGTAACTCATCAAGGGCAAGGTCAAGCCCTTGGTTGGCAAGGCACCGAGGTTGACACCGATGTTGATAAAGGTCTGAAAGCCGATCCAGATGCCAACGCCCTGCGCAACGAGGCCGGCAAACACGCGGTCCAGCGCAATCGACTGGCGACCGATGTGCATGATGCGGCGCGTCATCCACATGAACAGGCCAATGACAATGAGCACACCGATCAGGCCAAACTCTTCGCCAATCACGGCCATTAAAAAGTCGGTATGCGCTTCAGGCAACCAATGAAGCTTTTCGATGCTGCCGCCCAACCCGACCCCAAAAATCTCACCGCGCCCGAAAGCAATCAGCGAATGCGACAGCTGGTAGCCCTTGCCCATTGAGTATTTTTCACTCCACGGATCAAGGTAGGCAAAAATCCGCTCGCGGCGCCAGTCGCTGAGCATCACCATCAGCGCAAAGGCGATCACCACCACGGTCGCAATCACAAAAAACATGCGGGCGTTGACACCACCGAGAAAAAGAATGCCCATTGCGATCACCGAGATAACCATGAAGGCACCCATGTCGGGCTCGGCGAGCAACAGCAGGCCCACAATGCCAATGGCCACCGCCATCGGCATGACGGCGCGAAAGAAACGTTCCTTGACTTCCATCTTGCGCACCATGTAGTCGGCGGCGTACAGCAGCACGGCAAACTTTGCCAGCTCGGACGGCTGAAAATTCATGAAGCCGAATGAAATCCAGCGACGCGCGCCGTTGACACCTTTGCCGATAAAGGGAAACAGCACCAGCACCAGCAGCACCAGCGAAGCGATGAATAACCAGGGTGCCAGCTTTTCCCAGGTCGAGACCGGAACCTGGAAAGCCAGCAGCGCGACGGCAAAGGCCACCCCCAGCGACAGCGCGTGGCGCAGCAGGAAGTGGGCGTGCGCATAACGGGTGAACTTTGGGTTGTCTGGCATGGCGATTGACGCGGAATACACCATCACCAGGCCCCACATCAACAGAGCCACCGTTACCCACACCAGGGCCTGGTCAAACCCTGCAATGCGCACGGGTGTGGCCTGCGTTCGCGACAGGCTCTGGCCACCCAGGCGCACAGGCAATACGTCAGACGCTGCACTGCCCAATTTGGCCAGGCTAGAGAACCAGCCCGTAAAGGTTGAAGAGCGTGTTGTAGCCATCAGACCAGCACTCCCGCGTCTTGCGAGTCTTGCGAGTCTTGCGCGAGCGTCTGCACGGCCTCGCAAAACACCTGCGCCCGGTGCTCATAGTTGTCAAACATGTCAAAGCTGGCACAGGCGGGTGACATCAATACCGCATCGCCAGTGCGGGCCTGTTGCGCCGCGATATGCACCGCCTCCTGCATGGAGCCTGCATCCAACAATGGCACACCACTGGCCTCAATCGCAGCCCGGATGCGCGCTGCGTCGCGGCCTATCAGCACCACAGCCCTGGCGTAGCGGGACACCGGCTCTGCAAGCGGCGAGAAATCTTGGCTTTTGTCCTCGCCACCCAGAATGACCACCAGCTTGCGGCCCGTATCCAGGCCTGCCAGACCTCCCAGGCCTGCCAGCGCGGCCACGGTGGCACCCACATTGGTGCCCTTGCTGTCGTCAAAATATTCAACGTCACGGATCACGGCGACTGATTCAACCCGATGCGGCTCGCCACGGTATTCGCGCAGTCCGTGCAGCATGGGCGCAAGATTGCAGCCAGCAGCTACAGCCAGCCCCAGCGCAGCCAGCGCATTGGTGGCGTTGTGCAGGCCGCGAATACGCAGTGCGTCCATCGGCATCAAGCGTTGGATGTGCAGCAGCACCTCTTCGTTTTTGCAAGCCGCGCCGCCGGGCCGCACCAAGGTGCGGACAGCCCCCTCGGGGGGCAGCGAAGCGTGGGGGCGCTTTTTTTTGAAGGTTGCGTCAGCCACCACGGCGCGTACCAGCCAAGTCATGCCGTTAACCACCTCTATCCCGTAGTCACCGGGGCGTTGCGGCATATCACTGCCAAACGTCAGGTATTCGCGTGGCGCTGGTTGCTTAGCCTTAGTGGCAGGTGGCGCTGGAGGCAGTGCAGCCATGACCAGGGGATCGTCACGATTGAGCAACATGAGGCCTGTTCTGCCGTACACCCTGGCTTTGGCCGCCATGTAGGCGGGGAAGGTTTCGTGCCAGTCCAAATGATCCTGCGTGATATTGAGGACTACTGCCACGGTCGGCTCGAAGTTGCTCACGCTGTCGAGTTGAAAGCTGGACAACTCCAGTACCCATACCTCTGGCAAAACCGGGGCATCGAGTTGTTGGGTCAGCGTGTCTAGCAGCGTAGGGCCGATGTTGCCAGCCACCGCGACCGATTTTCCCGCACGCGCTATCAGTTGCCCGGTGAGTGATGTCACGGTGGTTTTGCCATTGGTACCGGTAATGCCAATGACTTGCGGCGCATAAGCGCGTTCTTCCTTGAGGTCTGCCAGCGCCTGGGCAAACAGACTAAGCTCATTGCCCCTGGCTGTTCCACGGGCCTCTGCCGCATGAATAACCGCCGCGACGGACGCAGGCGACAGACCGGGACTTTTCAGCACCATGTCAAATGCCGCGCTTGCAAACAGCGCCTCATCCATGGGTGAATGCACAAATGTCACGCTTGGCAAACTGCCCCTCAAGGCCTGAAGCTGCGGCGGTGCAGCGCGGGTATCGGCAACCGTCACCTGCGCACCGTTGCGCACGCACCAGCGCGCCAGCGCCAGCCCCGAAGCACCAAGCCCGAGCACAAGAATGTTTTTATTGACCAGGTTTTTCATCGCAGCATCTATCGCAACTTAAGCGTTGAAAGGCCGACCAGGCACAGCAGCATGGTGATGATCCAGAAGCGCACCACAACTTGCGTTTCTTTCCAGCCGCTTTTTTCAAAGTGGTGATGCAGCGGTGCCATCTTAAAAATGCGGCGACCTGCACCGTAACGCTTTTTGGTGTATTTGAAGTACAGCACCTGTAGCATCACTGACAGCGCTTCAACCACAAAAATGCCGCCCATGATGGCCAGCACTATTTCTTGCCGCACGATGACGGCGATGGTGCCGAGTGCCGCACCAAGCGCCAGTGCCCCCACATCACCCATGAAGACCTGTGCTGGATGGGTGTTGAACCATAAAAACGCCAGCCCGCTACCTGCCATGGCCGCGCAAAAAATAAGCAACTCACCGGAGCCTGGGATATGCGGAAAGAAAAGGTACTTTGAATAAACCGAACTGCCTGTAACGTAGGCAAAAACACCGAGCGCCGAGCCCACCATCACCACTGGCATGATGGCCAGGCCATCAAGCCCGTCGGTCAGGTTGACGGCGTTGGAAGAACCGACGATGACGAGATAGCTCAGTATCACGAAGCCAAATACGCCCAGCGGGTAACTGACTTCCTTGAAGAAAGGCACCAGCAAGCCCGCTTTGGGCGGCAGGTTGACATCGAAGCCGGACTGCACCCAACTGATAAAAAGCCCGATCACGCGCAGGTTGGAGCTTTCAGAAATACTGAACACCAGATAGACCGCAGCGACCAGACCGATGATGGATTGCCAGAGGTATTTTTCACGCGAACGCATACCTTCCGGGTCTTTGTGGACAACCTTGCGCCAGTCGTCTGCCCAGCCAATGGCACCAAACCCCAGCGTCACGATCAGCACAATCCAGACAAAGCGGTTTGACAGGTCGCTCCAGAGCAGCGTAGCAACGGCAATCGACAGAAGAATGAGCACACCGCCCATGGTTGGCGTGCCGCTTTTGCTCAGGTGTGTCTGCATGGCATATTCGCGAATCGGCTGGCCTATCTTCAGTGAGATCAAGCGGCGAATCACAAACGGCCCGGCGATCAAACCAATCAGCAGGGCAGTCAACGCCGCCATCACGGCACGAAACGTCAGGTACTGGAACACCCGGAAATAACCGAACTCGGGCGAAAGGGATTGCAGCCACTGGGCCAGACTAAGCAACATATTTATGACCCCCCATGCTTGTCATTTCATGTACTGCGCTGCCCCCCGAGGGGGCCTTCGCGCCTAGGGGCGGCCCGTCGCCGCTCATTTCCTTGTGTTGTGAGGTCAGGTCTGTAATTGCTTGCACCACGCGCTCCATCTTCATAAAACGCGAACCTTTGACAAGCACACTGCCAAGCTGCGCAAGCTGGTCAAGCACGGCGGCATTCAATGCTTCAATATTTTCGAAATGTTGGCCTCGCTCAAAACTGCTGACGGCACGCTCAGACTGCCGCCCAAGCGCAAACAGGTTTTCAATGCCGCGCTCACGGGCATAGCGACCCGCTTCTTCGTGTAACTCCGGCCCCTGGTCGCCCACTTCACCCATATCACCCATCACCAGCAGCCGCGGGCCGGGCAGCTCTGCCAGCACGTCAATGGCGGCGCGCATGGAGTCAGGGTTGCTGTTGTAGGTGTCGTCAATCAGGCTCAGGGATTGGCCCTGAATAGGGATGAGCATCGCGCGGGAGCGTCCCTTGACGGGCACAAAGGCCGACAGGCCGGAGGCGATACACAGCAATGGCACACCAGCTGCCAGCGCGCACGCCGTTGCTGCCAGTGCGTTCTTGACGTTGTGCCTGCCCGCAATGTGCAATGAAAATTCAAGCGGCCCGGATGGCGTAGCAGCCACCACCTGCCAGCCATTGCCTGACCACTGGGCACTGGCGGTGACATCAGCACTGACGGTTGAACCTGGCAGGCTTGAGCCTGATACGCTTGAGTCTGGTGCAGCGAAGGTCAATACTGTGCGCGTGCCAGAGAGTTTTTGCCAAGCCGGGGTGTAATCATCATCCGCCGGAAATACGGCAGTGCCGCCCGCATCCAGTGATGCAATCACAGAACCATTTTCGAGCGCTACGGCCTCGACCGTAGCCATGAACTCCAGGTGTTCGCGCTGGGCATTGTTGACCAGCGCGATGCTGGGTTTGGCAAGGTCTGCAAGATAGGCAATCTCGCCAGGGTGGTTCATGCCCAACTCAACCACCGCCACCTGGTGAGAGCGCCTCAAGCGCAACAGCGTCATGGGCACGCCAATGTCGTTGTTAAGGTTGCCCTCTGTCGAAAACGCATCGCCCTGCTTCCAGGCGCGCAGGATGGACGCAATCATTTGCGTCACCGTGGTCTTGCCATTACTGCCCGTCACCGCAATCAGGGGCAGATCAAATTGTGCACGCCAGCCTGCGGCCAGTTGCCCAAGAGCCCGTGTGGAATTAGCAACTTCAAGTCCCGGCAAACCAGCTGCCGCCAGCCCATGATGCGCAACCGCTGCGACTGCGCCGCGCTGTGCGGCCTCAGCTAGATAATCATTGGCATCGTATTTTTCACCCTTGAGCGCGATGAAAAGGTCCCCTGCAGCCAGCGTACGGGTATCGGTATGCACGCGCTTGATCTGCACATCGGAACTGTCAGCCCCAAAACCAACCAGCTGCGCGGGTTTTATCCAGCGACTGGCCTGCTGCAAAGTCATCATGCTGCGGCTCCACTGGCCAGGCGTGCTGACAGCGCAGCCTGTGCGTGCGTGCGATCCGAGAAAGGGTGTTTGACACCCTGCATTTCCTGGTAGTTTTCATGTCCCTTGCCAGCCAGCAAGACCACATCGCCAGGCTGCGCGAGGGCTATAGCCTGTGTGATGGCGAGCGCACGGTCGGCTTCGACGTAGACAGAGTCCGAGTGCGTCAGCCCCCGTAGGATCTGGCTGATGATGGCAGCCGGGCTTTCGCTGCGCGGGTTGTCGCTGGTGACCACAATCTGGTCTGCATTCTTTTGTGCGCTAGCTGCCATCAACGGCCTTTTTGTAGTATCGCGATCGCCGCCGCAGCCAAATACACACCACAAACGGCCTGCACGCCCTTGCGCAACAGGGCGCAGCGCGGTGAGGACTTTCTCAAGTGCGTCAGGCGTGTGTGCATAGTCAATCGCGACCAGTGGCAAACCCTCTATAGCCATGGTTTCCAGGCGACCCGGTACCTGGGCCAGTCCTGAGCAGGCACTGGCAGCAGCTCCCAAAGGCAAGCCCAGCGCGCGCATGGCGGCCACCACACCCAGTAGGTTGGCGACGTTGTAGAGGCCCACCGTGCTGGTGGAAATCGTGTGTCTTTCAGCGCCTTCGACAACATCGAAGGCAAGGCCCTGAGCCGTCTGCGCTACGCTGTCAGCGCGCAGTCTGGCCGCACCCAGCATCGAAATAGTCCAGACATCCATGCCGGAATCAGCCAGCTCGGCCTGCAGCTCGGCACCCTTGTCATCGTCCAGGTTGAGCACCGCAGCTTTCAGGCCAGGCCATTCAAACAAACGCTTTTTGGCATCCCAATAGGCTTGCATGGAGCGGTGGTAGTCGAGATGGTCCTGCGTGAAGTTGGTAAAAATGGCGACCTGTATGCTGGTTGCGTCCAGCCGCTGTTCGGCAATGCCAATCGACGATGCTTCGAGCGCACAGGCAACAAAACCCTGGTCCACAAAGTGCCGTAATTGCTGCTGCAATAACACCGGGTCAGGTGTCGTCAACCCGTTAAACAGCATGGACTCGGGCGTGCCGATACCGAGCGTGCCAACGATGCCGCAGGGCAGACCAAGCTTGCCAAGTGCCTGCGCCAGATACCAGGTGGTCGATGTCTTGCCGTTCGTACCCGTCACGGCGACCACCTGCAACTGCTTGCTGGGCTCTTCAAAATAGGCGGCTGCAATGGGTGCTGCGGCGGCTCTCAGGCCAAAATAGCTGGCAACCTTGTTGCTTGAGAAAGCATAGGCATCCGCGCCATCCTGCTCAACCAGGCAGGCTGTAGCGCCTACAGCCATGACATCACCGACAAACTGACGGGCATCCAGAGCAGCCCCCGGCCATGCAATAAAGCCATCGCCCGCACCCACCTTGCGGCTGTCGGCCCACAGGCTGCCCGTGACCCGCTCACGCAACCAGGCGGCAGCTTGCGCCGGTGTCTGAAGCTGGGTGCTCAAAACGACTCCTCCACGGCTTGGGTGACGATTTGCGGCTTGACAGACATGTCGGGCTGTACGCCCTTCATGCGCAGTGCTTGCTGTACCAGTTCGCTAAACACCGGTGCGGCCACATCGCCACCGTAATGTTTGCCGGCACTGGGCTCGTCAATCATCACGGCGACGATGACGCGGGGCTTGTCAATCGGGGCCATGCCGACAAACCAGCCGCGGTATTTGCGGTCTTTTTCGGTGCCATAGCCTTTGCCAACCTGCTTGTAGGCTGTGCCGGATTTACCGCCCACGGAATAACCCAGCGTCTGGGCTTTTTGCCCGGTACCGCCAGGGCCTGCGGCCATTTGCAGCATTTTGCGAATCTCAGCCGCCGTGTTGCTTGAGAACACCTGCACGCCGCCCGCCGGTTCGTCGCTCTTGAGCAGGGTGGCGGCAAGGATCTGGCCGTCGTGGCCGAACACGGTGTAAGCCCGCGCCATCTGGAACAGCGAGGCCGACAGGCCATAGCCGTAAGACATGGTGGCCTGCTCTATGGGTCGCCAGGTTTTATAGGGCCGCAGACGGCCAGAGACCACGCCCGGAAAAGTGATCTGCGGCTTTTGGCCAAACCCGGCCTGCGAAAAAGTCTCCCACATCTCGCGCGCCTGCATTTGCATCGCGATTTTGGTGACGCCCACATTGCTTGACACCTGTATGACCTGCTGCACCGTCAGCGCGCCATGCGGATGGGCATCACGAATTGTCGAACCGGTGATGTTGACGCTGCCCGGTGCGGTTTGAATCACCGTTTGTGGCGTGACGCGGCCGCTTTCCAGGGCCAGGCCAACCGTGAACGCCTTCATCACGGAGCCAGGCTCAAACGTGTCGGTCAATGCGCGGTTGCGCAGCTGCGCGCCCGTCATGTTCTGGCGCTTGTCGGGTATGTAGCTGGGGTAGTTGGCCATGGCCAGAACCTCGCCGGTGATGGCATCAATCATCACGACACTGCCGGCCTGCGCCTTGTTGGCAATGACCGCATCCCTGACCTTCTGGTAGGCCACAAACTGCATCTTGCTGTCTATCGACAGTTGCAGGTCTTTGCCATCGACTGGCGGTACCTGCTCACCAATGTCTTCGACTACGCGGCCAAGCCTGTCCTTGATGACGCGGCGTGACCCGGCCCGGCCAGCCAGTTCCTTGTTGAAGGCAAGCTCCATCCCCTCCTGGCCTATGTCCTCCACATTGGTAAAACCAACCACATGGGCAATCGTTTCGCCTTCCGGATATTGCCGCTTGTATTCCTTGCGCTGGTATATGCCCTTGATGCCCAAGGCGTGAATTTTTTTCGCCACATCATCATCAACCTGACGCTTGATCCAGACGAATGTCTTGTCGTCGTCTGCCAGTTTTTTGCTCAAGTCAGCCGGCGGCATACCCAGCAATTTCGCCAGTTCGGCAAGTTGCGGCTTACTCGCCTCCACGTCTTCCGGGATAGCCCAGATACTCGGTGCAGGCACGCTGGAGGCAAGGATCAAGCCGTTGCGATCCAGAATCCGGCCACGCTTGGCGGGCAGCTCCAGCGTCCGGGCAAAACGCACCTCGCCCTGCCTTTGAAAAAACTGGTTGCCAAAAATCTGGATGTAGGCGGCGCGGCCGGCAAGCCCGGTGAACGCCAAGGCAATGCCGGCCACAATGAATTTGCTGCGCCATACCGGTGTCTTGCTGGCCAGCAGGGGGCTGGACGTGTAGCGCACGCTCTTGCTCATCGGGCGGCCCCCGCATTTGCGCCAGTAACGGTGCTTTCCCTGCTCGTCACGTACTGCGTGATGGCAGGCGTTACAGTGCGCATCTGCAATTTGTCCTTGGCTATTTTTTCAACCCTTAGCGGCGTGGCTTGCGCACGCTTTTCGACCTGGAGACGCTCATTTTCAGCTTCCAGTTTGCGGCTCTCTGCCTGCGCTTTTTCAAGCTCAACATAAAGACGGCGCGACTCGTACTGCGTGCGCACGAGATACAGCGCACTTGCCAAAACGGCGATCAGAAGTACGAGGTTAAACCTTGTCACAACCTGGCCCCCACGCTCGTCACTGCGTGTACTTCACTGCCCCCCAAGGGGGCTAATTTTTCTTGGGGCGGCCCGGCGAAAAATTGTCCACTCATACAAGTACCTCAGTACGCTCGGCAACGCGCATCACGGCGCTGCGTGCGCGCGGGTTGCCGGTAACTTCTGCTTCACTTGGTTTGATGCGGCCCAACGCTTTTAGGCGCATGGCTTTGGGTTCGACAAACGGTGCGCGGCGGTCATACACCTCACGCGAATGCTGCGCGATAAATTGCTTGACGATGCGGTCTTCGAGCGAATGAAAACTGATCACGACGAGGCGGCCTCCTGGTTGCAGTACTTTCAGTGATGCTGCTAGCGCTTGCTCAAGCTCTTCAAGCTCGGCGTTGATGAAAATCCGAAGAGCCTGAAATGTACGCGTTGCAGGGTCCTTGCCCGGTTCGCGGGTTTTGACCGCGCCAGCCACGACTTCGGCCAATTCGGCGGTGGTTCGAAGAGGGCTCCGCACCGAGCGGCGACGATCAATCGCCTTTGCAATCTGCCCAGCAAACCGTTCTTCTCCATAGTCACGTATCACCTCCGTCATGCTGTCGATAGATGCGTCTGCCAGCCAGTCGGCTACGCTCTGGCCGCGCGTGGTGTCCATGCGCATGTCGAGCGGGCCGTCGCCCCTGAACGAAAAGCCGCGCGCCGGATTGTCGATTTGCGGCGAGCTGATACCCAGATCCATCAACAGACCCATGGCACTTGATGCAGGCAGGGCCACCAACTGGTTGAAGCCTTCGTGGCGGATTGAAAATCGCACGTCCCGGATGGTTTGCGCCTCGGCAATGGCTTCCAGGTCCTTGTCGAAAGCGGTCAGGCGGCCAGCCGTTGACAACTGCGCGAGGATCAGACGTGAGTGGCCGCCACGCCCGAAGGTCGCATCGATGTAATGCCCGTCCGGTTGGATATGAAGCGCCGCTACTGCTTCGTTCAACAAGACGGTGCGATGTGTCCATGTTTCTTGCACCGCCATCTCTCAGAACGAAAAATCTCTGAAGATGTCGGGCATCTCGCCCTTCATCTGTTCAGCTTCCTGCGCCGCATAGGTTGCGGCATCCCACAATTCGAAGTAACTGCCCATGCCGAGCAGCACGGTGTCCTTGCTGATGCCAGTTGTGGCACGCAGTTCAGGTGACACCAGGACGCGGCCCGTGGCATCCATCTCGACATCCATCGCGTTACCCAGAAACAGACGCTTGGACCAGTGCGCCTGCATCGGCAGTGATGCAATCCGGTCGCGGAATTTTTCCCACTCATTGCGTGGGAAAATCATCAGGCAGCCGTGCGGATGTTTGGTCATGGTGAGCTGGCCCGATGCGATAGCGTTGAGCACGTCACGATGCCGGGTCGGCACAGACAGCCGACCCTTGGTATCGAGAGCTACAAAAGACGCACCTTGAAACACAGCAAAACCTTTAGAAAGCACTTTTCACCACTAAATTGCACTTTCTCCCACTTTATCAGGAAAGATTTCGCACGCAAGTCATTTGAAATAAATATTTTTCAATAAAATCAATGACTTAGAAGCATATTTAGATACATCAAAATATCAAAATACGTTCTAAATTAAGCACTTAGCACACGCAGTGAAAGTATTGCTTTAAGCAAACGAGGCTGCTGCCCCGCTGGGGTTTTTGGGGTCAGAGCTAAAATTCGCCGAGCCTTCGGCTCGCCCTCCGGGGGCGGTGCTTCGCACCGCAGCGAAATTGGCATCTGACCCCAATAACCCCTCAATCCACCCTGGTAGTTACGCGGGCATATTCGGTGATGCCAATCACATTAAAAAACGCAGCCACCAGACGGTTGACATCCGAAAACTGTACAGAGCGGCTCTCAGCCTGGCGCGCAGACACCCAGTTGAGCAGCGTACTGGCAGCAGAAAAATCAACCCGGATGAGCTTGGCACACGCAATATGCATGATGTCAGCCCCCATGAGCTTGGCCTCTAGCTGATCCAACACCGCAATCGCATCGCCCTGTATCTGGCCAGAAAGCTCAATGGAGAAAAGGTTGTTGGCCATTTGCGAGCTCATGCCATCCATCTGGGTATCGCCCTCCTGGGCGCTAAGACTTGACGACATTGAATCGCGATACACATCGCCAATAATGGTGTGTCCGCCCATCACGCCGCCGTCCTGGTCAAGGGCTTTGTAGTCGCAGCGCGCGCGTTCCCATGAGGGTGGGGAGACTTCGTAGGTGACGCAAAAATCAAGCGCTGCCAGCTCGAATTCATCGGGCCGGTGCGTGACGCGCAAGGCTTCCATTCTTAATTGCCACCAGGCCTGCGGCGTATCCCGCTGGCTCGAAGGCGTGGCGTTCTGTAGCACCTGATGCAGTTGGGCAGCGCCCATAAAACGCAGTTGCACGGGTTGCGCAGACCAGCTGTTAAAGACCTTGCACAAGGGCTCAACCGCAGCCGCATCCATGGTCTTGAGGTTGCGCCAATCCAGGCGCCATGGCATGGGCGCTTTCGCCAGTGCGGCCTTGAGTGCGGCGATGCTCTGAACCCCGACTGCCGAGGGGCAGACCCAGTCAGCTACAAAACCGTTGCCGTCCCCTTTTTCCTGCGTTGCCAATTGCCTGACCATGTCGGGCATCGAAAACCACTGTGGCGCAGAACGGTTGAAGAGTTCAACAAACCCGATGGCTGTAGTTTCAAATTTATCCTGTTGCCCGGTGGCACGGTACAAATCAAAAAGCGCCATCCAGGTCTCCGAATGCCCGGCCCGCGACCCCTTGGGTGACAGCATCTCGATCAACCCGGCTTCTGCGCCGGCATCGTCACCATTGGCAAAACGAATAGAGGCCTCCTCAAGCTCGGCATCGTGAGCGACTTCGAAGACATCCATGGCCACCATGCGGGACGGCGAAAAACCTGAAGGCGTGTTGTCATCGCTGACACCAACCCCCGAAAGCCCGCCAATCCTGGCTGCCTGCACCGGCGCGTTGACGACCATGGGCCTATGCGTTGCTGCGCCTAAAGGCACGGTAAACGCCAGCATGTCGCCATTTCCAGGAGGTGCAGCCGCTGCCTTTTTGACCTCTAGCTCTGCCCTTGCCTGCAAGCTGACGGGTTCATTTATCTCATAACCGACTGGCAAGGCCTGAGTTGACGGAGGCGGCGTTCCCAGAGGCGGCTGGGTGATCGCGGGATTGACACTGAGCGGGTAGCCAGAGCTATGGATCGAATTGGTATTGGAGCTTCCATGCTTGGATTTCCACCACTGCATGGACATCTGGGCTTCGATCTCGTCAATTTTCTTCAGCGTGTTGGCGCGGTCATCCGGTGTGGATGGCAAGCTGCTATGAAAAAAAGATGGCCCTGCGGACGAGTCCTGCCCGAGCATGGCATCACGCTTGCGCATCTTGCGCAGCATGTCGAACTCGCGCGTGCGCACAAAGTCATTGCTCCGCTTGCGCTCTATCATTTCTTTGAGCAACTGCTTGCTCAAAGCCTCATCACGGTCGGTTGCCTTTTTGTCCAGCTCAGACCAGCTGGTCGCCGGATTGCGGACGAACTTCACCACCTTGGCAAGCAAGCCCGATGTAGTGACCTGTTTTGGCATCTCGCGCGTCGAGGAATAGCTTGAGGCTAGAGCCGGATATCAGTCACCAAACATTTTTTGCTTGAGCTCGCGGCGTTGCTGCGCCTCCAGTGACAGACTGGCTGTCGGGCGGGCAATCAGCCGGCCCACGCCTATGGCTTCGCCGGTTTCGTCGCAATAGCCGTAGTCGCCGGAATCGATGCGGGCAATCGACTGCTCGATCTTTTTCAGCAGCTTGCGCTCACGGTCCCGGGTACGCAATTCAAGTGCGTGCTCCTCCTCGATGGTGGCGCGGTCTGCGGGGTCTGGCACCACCACCGTGTCTTCGCGCAGATGCTCGGTGGTTTCACCGGCATTGTTGTGAATGTCCTGCTTGAGTATGGACAGCTTGTGACGAAAAAAAGCCATCTGCTTGTCGTTCATGTACTCGGCATCAGGCATGGCCTTGACCTCTTCATCGGTCAACGCATCGCCGGCCATGGTCTTCCAGTTGTTGGCCAATTTGGGGTCTTTTTTGGCGGCAACATGCGGCGGCGGTGCGATCACTCGTTCGGTCATGGCTGAATAACTGGCTTTGGCTGCGTCAGGCGCATGGGTAGGCACCATCGGTGCGGGCGGAGGCATGTGTGCGAGGGCGCGGGCCGAACTTCTTCGGCCCGGCTTGAGCGCTGGTGGCGCGGGAATGAGCATTGATTTTTCTACCGGACGGGGGGCAATGACGGTGGACGGGGCCACCACGGGAGCTGCGGTTTTTACCGGCTTTTTGATCGCTTTCTCAGGCAGCGGCTTCACGGCCTTGACAACTTTTTTCGCCGCTTTTTTTACCGCTGGCTTAACGCTCGGTTTTGCGGTTGATTTAACAGCTGGCTTAACGACAGGTTTGGCGGCTACTTTGGTTTTCACCGCTACAGGCTTGGCCTTGGCCGCAGGTTTTTTGACGGCTACCGGCTTGCCAGTCTTTTTGGCGGCAGGCTTGGCAGCTTTCACACTTTTAGCGGTCTTGATGACTTTCGCGGCTTTCGCGGCTTTTACAACGGGCTTGGGCGCAGTTTTTGTTTTCACGGCTGATTTATTCGCTGGCTTGGCACTGGATTTGGCCGCTGTCTTGGCAAGCGCCTTTGCAGGCATCTTGGTTTTTTTTACTGGAACTTTCACTGTGTATCTCCTCTGAATGCCGCCTCTGGAAAATCCCAGGGCTGAACGCCGGACAAATGACCCGGCCACCCGCCTGATAGCCTACGCCCCGCACTACACCCGGCCAAAAACCCGGTGTTGCACTCGGCGCGCGATTGTAGCGGTACATCTGCGCCCCGGAAGAGCCTTGTCGCAAAGCGTTGGAAAATCGATACAAACATCAAACCAGACACTGCTCCAGTCCCTGCATGAAAATATCTTTCGGCAGGTCGATGCCAATGAAAACCATTTTGCTGTTTTTCTTTTCGCCATCCGCCCAGGCCGGGCCAAGGTCGCTGCCCATCAACTGGTGTACGCCCTGGAAGATCACCTTGCGCTCGGTGCCTTCCATGTTCAGCACACCTTTGTAGCGCAACATGCGCGGGCCATAGATATTCACGACAGCACCCAGAAAATCTTCCAGCTTGGCGGGGCTGAAAGCCTTGTCGGAGCGGAACACAAAGCTCTTCACGTCATCGTCGTGATGATGGTGATGGCCCTGATGAGCATGATCACCTTTGGCATCTTTTGCATGGGAGGGGTGGTCGCAATGCTCGCCGTGTTCATGGTCATTGGGGTGGTTATGACCCGCGTGATCGTGGTCTGCGTGCTCGTCTTCTTTCAGAAAGTCCGGGTCAATGTCGAGCTTGGCATTGAGGTTAAAGCCGCGCAGGTCAAACACATCCTTGATGGAGACTTCGCCAAAATGCACGGCTTTTTGCGGTGCGCGCGGGTTCATGTGCTTGAGGCGGTGCATCAGCGCATCGACCTCATCTTTGGCCACCAGGTCGGTCTTGCTGATGAATATCTGGTCGGCAAAACCGACCTGGCGGCGCGCCTCTTGCCGGTCATTGAGCTGGCCTGTCGCGTGCTTGGCATCGACCAGCGTCAAGATGGAATCGAGCAGGTATTGCTCGGCGATTTCTTCGTCCATAAAAAACGTTTGAGCCACTGGGCCGGGGTCGGCCAGGCCAGTGGTTTCGATCACCACCCGGTCAAAAGTCAGCTCACCTTTGCGCTTTTTCTCAGCCAATACTTGCAGCGTTTCGCGCAGGTCTTCGCGGATCGAGCAGCAGATGCAGCCGTTGTTCATCTGGATGATGTTTTCCTGGGTGTCGTTGACCAGGATATCGTTGTCGATGTTTTCTTCGCCAAACTCGTTTTCGATCACGGCGATTTTCTGGCCGTGGGCTTCGGTCAGGATGCGCTTGAGCAAAGTGGTTTTGCCCGAGCCCAAAAAGCCGGTAAGGATGGTGACGGGAATCAAGCTCATGGTGTGTGCCTGGAAATAAAAGTGAGGAGTAAGGAGTGAGGAGTGAAGAGTGAAGAGTGGCCATCGCGGCAAGCCAACGCGGCTTCACTTTGCAAGGTGGGGAGTTTAGCGGGGAACGCAAGACAACACAGCTTGCCCAGGCAAATGCTATCAATTCAGTAGCTGGTCACGCCCGTATTTATTGGGTTACTTGGGTTAAAGCCATTTTTAGCTACCAAAAATCGATCGAAACGCAGTTTTTACGGCTTTTTGACCAAAACAAGGCCCTTGAGGTACTCGCCCTCGGGGAAAGTCACCGTCATCGGGTGGTCTGGCGCGCCGCCCATGCGCTCGGTGATGAAGGCATCCACGCCTGCGTCCAGCCCGGCGGAGGCGACGATTTTGTGGAACAGGTCGGCACTGATGCCGCCTGAGCACGAGTAGGTAAACAGCACGCCGCCCGGCTCCAGAATGGTCAATGCCAGGCGGTTGATGTCTTTGTAGGCCCTGGCCGCACGCTCGGCATGGGCCGCAGTAGGCGCAAACTTGGGTGGGTCGAGCACGATGGCATCAAAGGTTTGGCCAGCCGCGATGTACTGGCGCAGCGAGGCGTTGACATCGGCATCAAACATGGTGGTGCGGGCCGCATCAAAACCATTGAGCGCCACGTTGGCAACAGCGCGTTCAATAGCCGGGCCAGACGAGTCAATCGACGTGACGTGCTGCGCACCGCCACTAAGTGCTGCCACCGTGAAACCGCCGGTGTAGCAATAGCAGTTGAGCACGCGCTTGAAACGCATCCGGCGCGCGTAGGCGGCGAACTTCTGGCGGCTGTCGCGCTGGTCCAGGTAAAAGCCGGTCTTGTGACCCTCGGCGATGTCCAGGCTCAGTTGCCAGCCATGCTCTGAAAGGTTGATGGCCGTGCTGCCTGACCCTGCCAGCCATCCGGTCGCTTCGGGCAAACCTTCTAGTGATCGCACGCTGGCATCCGAGCGTTCGTACAGCCGCGTCAAGCCAGTCTGCGCCAGCAGGCCATCTGCGATCACGCCTTTCCATTTTTCGCTGCCGCAGCTTGAAAACTGCGCCACCAGCGTGTCGCCATAACGGTCAACCACCAGCCCGGGCAGGCCGTCGGACTCGCCATGAATCAGCCGCAAGCCATCGCTTTTGATGTCGAATAACTGCCGTGCTGCGATGGCGCTGGCAATGCGACGGTTGAAAAAGTCAGCGTCAATGCGCTCGGCTTCGTCAAAGCCCCAGGCGCGGGCGCGAATTTTTGACGTGGGGCTGAATGCAGCCCACGCCAGAAAAGCACCTTCGTGGCTTTCAACGCGCAGCGTCTCACCCGCATCGGCACCGCCGTTGGCAATGGCGCCATCAAAAATCCACGGGTGGCGGCGTAGCAGGGAGCGCTCTTTGCCGGGCTTGAGTCGGATTATTTTCATGAGCGCATTGTTTCATGGGACTATTTATCGTTTGCCGCTGCGGTATGGGTCACCTGACAACACCCGAAGGTGCGTTTGTAACAAATTCGATACATTTTTCTTAAAAGCAGTGACAATCATTTCATGGTTTTTAGCAGCTTAAAGGGTTATTTTTTAGGGTTCGATGCTTGGCTAGGGTCGTGGTCGAACGCGGCGATTCTGTTTTCGCGAGTGACCTTCGTGGGGCTGGTGGTTGCACTGGCAGCCATGCCAGCGCAGGCTATCCCCCTGCTGGAACTGGATCTTGAAAAACAACCCATCGCACTCAATGCGTCGGGGGAGTACTGGATAGACAGCACATCCACGCTGGGGCCAGAACAAGTCAGCGCCAGAGGTGATCTGCCGTGGAGCCCAACACCGACACGAGGAATTTACCCACTAAAGCCAGGCGAGGCGCTGTGGATTCGCTTCACCACACCGCCAACACCAACCCAGGACCGCTGGCTGCTTGCAATCCCCTACCCTGCGCTGGATCGGGCATCGCTCTACACGCCACTGCCAGCAGGAGCCAGCGCGGGTTCATCAAGCCCGCAATGGTTTGAGCAGCGCGCTGGCGACCTGACACCCGTCAACCAGTGGCAAACGCCGCACCGCCACCCTCTGCTGCTGCTCGGCATGAACACCGACCAACCCGTGCAATACCTGCTGCGAATTGAAAACGCCCAGGGCTTCAGCGCACCCATCAACTTTGTCGATGCCCGCTATGTGCTGCGGGAAGAGCAGCGCTATTCCATCTTCCTGGGTGCCTATTTCGGCATGGCCGTGCTCGGCTTGCTGGTGGGCGTGGTGGGTGTGCTCTGGCTGCGCGACAGTGCCTACTTTTTTTATGGCTTGTGCGCCGTATTGATTGGACTGACGCAAGCCGTTACCACTGGTGTGGCCGGCCTGCTTTTGTGGCCCAACTCAGCCTATTGGGCCGACCGCTCGCTGGTCGTACTGGGGGTACTCGGTCTGCTTGCTTTATTGCAGCTCAATGCCGCCGTGGTCTATCTTGCGCAGCGCTCAAAGCGCCTGAACGCGCTGGTACTGGCGGTGGCGCTGGCAGGCCTTGTGTTGTTCGCCGCGCTGCTGCTCATCGACAGCGCCTTGCGGTTCAAATTGGCCATACCGTACATGCTCTTGGTCATGGTGCTGGGGGTGTTCGTCAATTTATGGGCCTGGCGGCACGGGGATCGCTTCGGCGGCTGGCTGCTTTTAAGCAGCGCACCGTTTGCCGTGGGGCTGTCTCTGGCCGTCGCACGCTATTTGCAGTGGCTACCACTTAGCCTGCTGACAGAGCACGCCATGCTGGCGAGCATGGCGTTCCAGTTGGTCACCATGGTGGTCGTGCTGGCCGCCCGAAGCCAGCACAAGCGGGCCAACCGATGCCGTATCCAGGGGCTGGACCGGATAGACCCGGTCACCGGGCTTATCAACCAGCCGGTCTTTGTCGAGCGGCTGGATCGCATGATTGCCCGGTCTGAAAGATTTAAAAAACAAAGCGCCGTCCTGCTGATTGACATCATGAACACCGATCAGACGCAGCGCGACTACGGACGCAAGGCTGCTGAAGACCTGCCCCTGGGCGTAGCCGAGCGGCTGCTGTCCACCCATCGCGAAATTGACAGTGCGGCACGCCTGTCAGAGCGCCGCTTCGGGATGCTGCTCGAAGGCCCCATCAGTGCCAAGGATGCAGCCACCCTGGGGCCGCGCATTGTGGCGCGCTGCCTGATGCCGTACAAAGGCTTGCCGAGCGACTGCATCGCCCAGGTGCGCGTGGCCTATGCGCTGGTGCCGCATCAAGGCTCTAACGCTTCGGGTTTGCTGCAAAAGCTTGAAGAGCGGCTGGCTCAAACACCCAACGACAACAAAAAGGCCGTCTTCACGCTCGCTGAGACAGCCATGTCAGCACGCAGTCCGAACGCACGCTGGGGCATGACCAAAGACCCTCACAGCGGGCAGCCCTAGGCGGCTAGCTGCGCACCACTTTCTTCTGGGCACTTAACGGTGGCGGCGGTGGCTGTAGTGGCTTCGTTGCCCGCCCGGCCCGTGGATGCGCTGCGTCATAGACCGCCGCTAGGTGCTGAAAATCAAGCTTGGTATAGACCTGCGTGGTGGTGATGTTGGCATGGCCCAGCAGTTCCTGCACCGCGCGCAGGTCGCCGCTGGACTGCAGCACATGGCTGGCAAACGAATGCCGCAGCATGTGCGGATGCACCGGCGTGGCCAGGCCGGCCTGCAGGGAACGCTGCTTGAGC
>JBKJOH010000217.1:0-16745 GCA_046593295.1 Polaromonas sp.
AAAAACTCAGCCCCAACGCCAAGGTGTTGATCAGCGACCCGAGCTGGGAGAACCACCGCGCGCTCTTCACCCAGGCCGGCTTCACCGTGGAGAGCTACCCTTACTACGACGCGGCCAAACGCGACGTCAACTTCGAGGGCATGCTGGCCGCACTGAACGCCGCCGCTGAAGGCACCATCGTTGTGTTGCACGCTTGCTGCCACAACCCGACCGGTTACGACATCACCAGCGCACAGTGGGATCAGGTCGTTGCCGTCGTCAAGGCTAGAGGGCTCACGCCTTTTCTTGACATGGCTTATCAGGGCTTTGGCTATGGCCTCCAGGAAGACGGTGCAGCAGTCGCCAAATTTGTCGCCGCTGGCCTGTCGTTTTTTGTATCCACCTCGTTCTCGAAAAGCTTCAGCTTGTATGGTGAGCGCGTCGGTGCGCTGTCGGTGCTGTGCCAGAGCAAGAAAGAAGCCGACAAGGTGTTGTCGCAGCTCAAACTGGTCATCCGCACCAACTACAGCACCCCACAAATCCACGGCGCTACGGTGGTAGCCACGGTGCTCAACACCCCCGAGCTGCGCACGATGTGGGAAGGTGAACTGCTTGAGATGCGCGTGCGTATCAAGGCCATGCGGCAAAAGCTGGTCGATGGTTTGAAGGCGGCAGGCGTCAAGCAAGACATGAGCTTCATCACCACGCAGATCGGCATGTTCAGCTACTCGGGCCTCTCTAAAGACCAGATGGTGCGCCTGCGCAGCGAGTTCGGCATCTACGGCACCGACACTGGCCGCATGTGCGTGGCCGCACTGAACAGCAAGAACATCGACTACGTTTGTGCGGCAATTGCCAAGGTGATCTGAAACTCAAGGGCACTTCTATAAATTCATTTTTCGGGCGAATTGCGGCGTTGCGCGGTGCTCGTGGGGTTTTTGGGGTCAGAGTTCAAATTCATCGTGCCTTTGGCACGCCCGCCGGGTGCGATGCTTTGCATCGTAATGAAATTGGCGTCTGACCCCAATAACCCCATCCCGGTTCCTGCGCGACTCTCGCATGAGCCCAAAGGGCGATGCGACACGCGCCTTGCACTTCATCCCGAAAATCTGAATTTCTAGAAGTACCCTAAAGCTGTTTTAGCCACAACAAGTCAAAAACCGCCTTTTGGGGCGGTTTTTTGCCGTTTTCGATGCCTAAAAAAGCCTGCAGCCCAATCAATACGGGCGTGACCAGCTACGAAATCAGTAGCAATCCATCACACAACATCAGCCTGCTTGTCGTCACGCCATCGCCAGTTCAACCTTGCGCCCCGCCCGTGCGGCCAGAGTGATGAGCATGTCTAGGCTGAACTTTTCCCACTTGCCGCGCAGCAAGTCACTTACCCGCGACTGGGCGATGCCAAAGCGCACCGATGCCTCGGCCTGCGTCCAGTGCTCGGTTTGCACCAGCAGCCGCAGCCGAGCCATCAAATCCGCACGCAGCGCCATCACGGCCGCCTCGCCAGGGGGAAAGCCCAAGTCCAGGAACACGTTGCCACTGGATGCCGTCACCACGGCATCGGCATCTACAGGGGTAACAGGTTTTGTAGTTTGCTTTTTTTTCATTCAAGCTCCAATCAGTTTGTAACGCTTGGCAGCCAATTCAATATCGGGCTTGGCCGTCTTGGGCGTGGTCTTTTGAAAGCAATGCAGCACGTAAACGGCATCTGTATGTTTGGCCACATAAATCACCCGCCATTGGCCCTGCACCTTGATGCGCACCTCATAAGTCCCCGCGCCCACTGTGGGCATGGGTTTGAAGTCGCTCGGCATGGCACCTACTTGCACTTGCCACAATTCAAACCCCGCAAGCCGCCTGGCTTCATCTGGAAACTGCGCCAAGTCCACCAGACTGCTGCCCATGAATTTGAGTTCTTTCATTGACGCAATTATCAAACTACTTTGATAATTTTACAAGCGAATTTTTAAATCTCAACGGTTGTAACGAAGCAGCACGCAACTGCAATCATCCCCACACCACAGACCGCATCGAAATCGACCCCATCTGAAAGCTGGTGTTAAAAAACCGCATGCGTTCACCGCTATCAACCGCAGCGGCGGTGTACAGCAGCGGCAGGTAGTGCTCATGCGTGGGTTGGGCCATCTTGGCGACCTGGCCGAGTTTCAGGAAGTTCTGCAAGGCATCCAGATTGCCTTGCTGGATGTAGCCGCCAATCGTCTGGTCAAACTCCAGCGCCCAGTCAAAGGCCTGGTTGCCGGTAGCGCCGCGCTGCATCTGGCGCAGGTTGTGGACGATGTTGCCGCTGCCCACTATCAGCACGCCGCGATCGCGCAGGCTTTTAAGTTGTTTTGCAAGTAGGTAGTGGTCTTCAGGCGGGCGGCTGTAGTCCATGCTGAGTTGAATGACCGGGATGTCCGCTTTGGGGAACATGGGCTTGAGCACCGACCATGCGCCATGGTCTAGGCCCCATTCAGTCGTGTCTAGCCCGAGTGGCTGTGAGCCGCGCTGCCGCACCACTTGGCTGATGGCGCGGGCCGCTGCCGCATCGCCGGGGGCCGGGTATTGCTCATCAAACAGCTCCTGCGGGAAGCCGCCAAAGTCGTGGATGGTTTTGGGTTTGTCCATGCCCGTGAGCCACCAGCCGTCGGTCAGCCAGTGCGCCGAGATGCACAGTATCAGTTGCGGCATCGGCATTTTGGGGCCAAACTCAGCACCCAAGGCCTGCCAGCTTCGGCGGTACTCATTGTCGCTAATCGCATTCATGGGGCTGCCATGGCCGAGAAACAGCACTGGCAGTCTTTCAGATTTTTTAAGCGCGGCAATGCTCTCGATGGAGGGGATGGAGGAAATAGCATTGATATCAAGCATGGACTGGTTTTCCTTGGGTGGGCTGAGGGCAAGGCGGCGGTGTTTACAAAGGCGCTAACGTGGACGCAAAGGTGGACGCAAAGCCGATACTGACGCGAAACTTGCCAGCAGCCTGATGAATTGGTAGTTATCCTCAAACATTCTCAAACATTCAAGCGCCGTACCTGTTATGCTGCACTGCACCATTTAATTTTATATTGTCACCGCCAACCGGCACCCAAAGGTTTTTACCCATGCTTTATCAAGTCTATGAAACCCAGCGCACGCTGATGGAACCGTTTGTTGATTTTGCACAGGCGGCTTCAAAAATTTATAGCAACCCCCTATCGCCCATGGGCCGAAACCCGTTTGCCCAGCGCGTGGCAGCCGGTTACAGCCTGATTTACCGCCTCGGTAAGGACTACGAAAAACCATCCTTTGACATCCGGACGATTGATGTTGACGGCACCAGCATCGCCATCCATGAGCGGGTAGAAATCGACAAGCCGTTTTGCGAGCTGCGCCGCTTCAAGCGCTTCTCAGATGATACCGACACCCTGGCCAAGCTCAAGGACCAGCCTGCGGTGCTGATCGTCGCGCCACTCTCGGGCCACTACGCCACGCTGCTGCGCGACACCGTTAAAACGATGCTGAAAGACCATAAGGTCTACATCACCGACTGGAAAAACGCACGTACCGTGCCGTTGTCTGATGGCGTGTTTCACCTCGACGACTACGTCAACTATGTGCAGGAGTTTATTCGCCACCTGCAAGGCAAGTACGGCAACTGCCACGTTATCAGCGTGTGCCAGCCGACCGTGCCGGTGTTTGCGGCGGTGTCGCTGATGGCCTCACGCGGCGAGACCACGCCGCTGTCGATGGTGATGATGGGTGGCCCGATTGATGCACGCAAGTCGCCCACCGCCGTCAACAACTTGGCCATGAACAATAGCTACGAGTGGTTTGAAAACAATGTGATCTTCCGCGTACCGAGCAACTTTGCAGGCGCAGGCCGCCGCGTTTACCCCGGCTTTTTGCAGCACATCGGCTTTGTGGCCATGAACCCGGATCGCCACGCCACCAGCCACTTTGACTACTTCCAGGACCTGATCAAGGGCGACGATGCCAGTGTCGAAGCGCACCGGAAGTTTTACGACGAATACAACGCCGTGCTTGACATGGATGCCGACTACTACCTGGAAACCATCAAGACGGTGTTCCAGGAGTTCAAGCTCGTCAATGGCACCTGGGATGTGATCTCAAGCGAGGGCAAAGCCGAGCGCGTCAAACCCGCCGACATCAAGACCACAGCGCTGATGACGGTTGAGGGCGAGCTGGACGATATCTCCGGCTCAGGTCAAACCGAAGCGGCGCTTGAGATGTGCAGCGGCGTGGCCGCCAGCCAAAAGAGGCACTTTGAGGTCAAAGGTGCGGGCCACTACGGCATCTTCAGCGGCAGGCGCTGGCGCGACATGGTCTACCCGGCGATCAAGGCCTTTATTCTTGACCACAACAAGGCTGCAGCGCCCAAAGCACAAGCTCAAGAAGCTACCGAATCGATAGCAAAGCCAGTAGTAAAGCCAGTAGTAAAACCAGTAGTAAAACCAGTAGCAAAACCAGTAGCAAAACCAGCCGCCAAACCTGTTGTGAAAGCGATAGCAAAACCAGTAGCAAAGCCAGCCGTCAAGCCTGTTGTGAAAGCGGTTGCGAAGCCAGTTGTCAAAACTGTAGCTAAGTCGGCAGCAAGGCCAGCGACCACGCGCGCAGCGGCCAAAGCAACGCGCAGCAAGTGATGTGATGCCTGCCTATCCGCAGGTCAACATTCGGCAGGCCGACGTTCCGCAGGCCCACATTCAGCTGGCCAACACCCCGCTGGCCAGCCGCATACTCGCCGCATTGCCGCAAACGCAATGCACACGTTGCGGCTACCCCGACTGTGCAGCTTATGCAGAGGCCATCGCCACAGGCGTAGCTGGCATCAACCAGTGCCCGCCCGGCGGCGCAGAAGGCATTGAGCGCCTGGCAGCCATCACAGGCACCTTGCCAAGCGCGCTGAACCGGGCCAACGGCACAGAAGGCCCACGCTCGGTCGCCATCATTGACGAGGAATGGTGCATAGGCTGCACGCTGTGCCTGGATGCCTGTCCGACCGATGCGATCTTGGGCAGCAACAAGATGATGCACACCGTGATTGAGGACTACTGCACCGGCTGCGAGCTTTGCGTGCCGGTGTGCCCGGTCGACTGCATCAGCCTGGAAAGCATTACAGGCCAGCGCACTGGCTGGGCGGCGTGGTCTGCGCATGAGGCCAACCAGTCGCTACTGCGTTACGAGCGCCACCAACAGCGGACGACAAGCATTAATTTATCAGCCAGCATAAAAAAAATTGACAACCCCGAAAGCCGACAAAAAGCGATCACGGATGCCATTGAGCGAGCGCGTCTAAAATGCCACACTTGAGTTAATTAGTTACTACAAACGTTAACTGTTTGTAGGACAAAAGGCTCTTTTGACATCATCCAAGTAGACTTGGCACCTAATTAACTCAAATTGATACACAATGAAATATTTTGTGACGATTATTGCTGTAGCCACGCTCTTGGCGGCATGTGGTGGTGGCGGCGAGAGCGTAACGCCTACCAGCTCAAGTGGAGCGGCAGTCACAGTCGCAGGAAAAGTCACCTTCGATTACGTGCCCATCGTGATTACCAATGCGACCCCCCGGCTGGACTACGCAGCAGTAAGCCGACGCGAGGCGCGCTCGATAGCCGTAGCCCTCGTTGACAGCGCAACCGGCAATGTCCTGGCCACCACTCAAACAAGTGCAACCGGCGACTATTCGATGGCGGGCACGGTTGGAAAATCCGTCTTCGTTCGCGCGTATGCCAGGCTCTTGCCCATCAACGCCGCCACCACCGATGAAATTGCGGTGCTGGACAACACCAACCTGGATGCCCAATGGGCTATCGACAGCTCAGCCTTCGCGCCCGCCGATGCGACCCCACTCACCAAAAACCTGAATGCCGGCTCGGGCTGGACTGGAACCGCCTACAACGACAGCCTGCGCGCCTCCGGTCCTTTCGCCATTCTCGATAGCTTTTATACCGGCATGCAGAAAATTGTTGCTGTGGACAGCACTGTCAGCTTCCGGAAAATGTCCGTGCACTGGAGCCCCAACAACATCGCAGCGACTGGATCGACTTCACTGGGACAGATCGGTACCTCCTACTTTTCTGAAACCAGACTCGCGGGTGTCGTGACCGCGCGCAACATGTACATTCTCGGAAAGCAGGGCAACGACACTGACGAGTACGACCCGCATGTCGTGACGCATGAATTCGGCCACTACCTGCAAAGCGTGTTTTCACGCGATGACTCCATCGGTGGCAGCCATGGTGGGACCGACGACCAACTCGATATGCGGGTTGCTTTTTCGGAAGGTTGGGGCAACGCCTGGTCGGCTTACGCGCTGGGCAATAAGATTTACGCCGACACCAGCGGCGCTTCCCAGGCATCGGGCTTTTCGATGGATATTTCTGTCGGCACAGCCAATCCTGGCTGGTTCAAGGAAGGCAGCGTTCAGAAGGTAATCTGGGACTTGAGTACCGGAAGCATCGGCTTCGGTCCCGTCTGGACCGCGATGAAGACGAGTCTGACGGCTTCCCCTGCACTCACCAGCGCGCACTCTTTTGCCAATGCCTTGCGCATGAGTTTGCCGTCATCGCTTGTAACGCTCAATGCAGTGTTCAACAACCAATTGATCGTGGTCCCCTCAGATGCCTATGGAACTGGCGAAACCAACTTCGGCTCCCCGGCGATTGCGAAAATCAACCCGATTTACACCGCTTATGGCGCTCTCGGCACGACCACCAATATCTGCGTCACAAACGCCGCCGACACGGCTGGGGCGGGCAACAAGGCCGGTGAACACCGCTACATCCGCATGGCTTTAGCCGCCGGCGCTCGCACTTTTACCGTGACGCGCGATGCAGCTACCACCACAGCCAACATCCCGACCGATCCTGACTTCCGGGTTTACAGCGCTGCTGGTTCGGTGCTGTCTGCTTCGTTGGGCACTACCAACACCGATTCCGCGACTGCCACGCTTGCGGCAGGAAACTACGTTTTGGTGCTGACCGACTACACCTTCAGAACCACTCTTAGCACCAGAATCTCATGCTTTGACATCACGGTCAACTGAACAGAACAAACAGGAACCAAACCATGCACCACATTACAGCTTCCGCCATCGCTCTTTTAATGGGTTTCGCCAGCGTCCCCGCTCTGGCCCACGACCCGCTAGCCGCCGGTCACGCAAAACATCACCAAACCACCAAAGCCACTAAAACCAAACTCGTGCCGGTCAACTCCCTTAAAGGCACGGTCAAGACCTCCAAAACCGGCATGGGTGTGCAATTTGACTATGCCTTCACCAGCGCCGTCGTGGACCGGTCGGGTCTGCTGGAGCTGATCATCACACGGCGTGGGGGCGGCGAGGACGCAAGCATCGACATCCAGCCCGACAGCGGCTTGTCCGTCGCCGAGGGACTGCCCACGTTTCCAGCTTCCTTCAACCCGGGGGCCAGCTACACCCTGAAAGTCAAGCCAGCTTCCGACGATCTGAATTACCTCAACGTATTTTTGAAGTCCGGGTCGATGAGCGAGTCGCTCGCCATTCCAGTGCAGCTCGGCAAGGACGCCAATTTACGCAAGTACGGTAAGGTGCAAACCATGCCCAGCGGACAGCGGGTGATCTCGATACCCGCCCAGTAAGGGCTTTTTTGAGTTGAAAAAAAACGGCCAGGGACACCGCTCCGTTCACGGGGTGGGCAGATTTTTATCGCATCGCTAGTCGCGCACAGCCGACCCGCCCAAGGCGCCAAACGCCTTGATCACCTCAGGCGGTGCCTGCACCATCTCAATCAGCACGCCCTCACCCGCAATCGGAAATTCATCATTCGCCTTCGGGTGCATGAAGCAGATGTCAAAACCCGCCGCGCCTTTGCGTATGCCGCCTGGCGCAAAACGCACGCCCTGCGCCGTCAACCATTCGACGGCTTTGGGTAAATCGTCAATCCACAGGCCGACATGATTGAGCGGCGTGGTGTGAACGGCGGGTTTTTTGTCGATGTCCAGCGGCTGCATCAAGTCAACCTCGACCTTGAATGCACCAACACCCATGGTGCAGATGTCTTCATCGACGTTCTCGCGTTCGCTGACGAAATTACCGGTGACTTCGAGCCCCAGCATGTCTACCCACAGCGTGCGCAGTTTGTCCTTGCTGGGTGCGCCTATGGCAATTTGCTGGATGCCTAAAACCTTGAATGGCCTGGTCATGCAGCGCCCCGCTCGCGTCGGCCCGCGATGTAACTGGTGCCCTGCGGCCCGGCGCTTTCCTGATGCAGCGTACCCGCAGGCAGCCGAAAAATTTCACCAACTTTGTAGCTGCGGCTGATGCCATCCATGGTGATGATAAATTCGCCCGCCGTTATCAGTGCGCAGGCATCAAACGTGTGTTGATGATCGCCGAGGCTGTAGTCTGCCGCCCGGTCGACGTGTACAACGGCGCTATAGCCTTCAGCCAGCACGCTGGCTTCAAATTCTTGCGGTGTCATGGTGTATTGAAACTCTAGGTAGACGCGAAAGCATTATTGTGAAAGAACTTTAGCCTGATAAACCACGCCGGGTTTGCCCGCCAAATCAGCGTCTTGGGTATACAACTGGGCTTGATGCGCTTGAGCGGTTTGCCAAATGATGGCATCGGCCATAGCCAGTTTGTGCCGCTGTGCAGCTTGGGCCGCCTGCCGCATGAGGAGCACATCGCCGGCATCCAGTCTGCCTTTTTCTAAAAACACCATCCCGCTGGTTTCACCGTCGTGGCCATACAGGTAACGCAATCGCTTGGACACTTCAAACACAACGATCAGTGGCACGACGAGAGAGGGCGTGTCTTCGATGGCCGGGGCAAAAAAGTCTGCGTTGGGCCCGTCGGCAAAATACTCCAGCCAACCGCACGAATCGACCACATTCATTTGCGCTTACTGGCTGGAAGCTTCGTTGCAAGCCCTTTGGTAATCCATGGTGCGTCGGGTAGCGGATCGCATCCCCCCGGCCAAGTAGGGCCTTCCGGGTCGCTAGGCACGTCGGTATTCATTCCTGGAAACATCCCCCGCGCAGCGCTCATGGGCAGTTCTGGAACCACCTCAATACGGCCACCCACAGCGCGCACTTGCATAGGCTGGCCGGGTACCAGCTTAAACAACTTGCGCACGTCTTTGGGTATTACTATCTGAAATTTGGGTGATAAAGCTACGACTGTCATACAAAAATTATTTCGTTTAACTAAATTTCAATCGTAGCACCAATCTTCAAACTACGCAAACTCAACAATCGGCTGATCCACGCTGAGTGATTCGCCTTTGTTGGCCAGCACCTTGCCGACCACGCCATCGGCAATAGCGAATAAAACGTTTTCCATCTTCATCGCTTCAATCACCGCCACACGCTCACCAGCCTGCACCTTCTGGCCAGGCTGCACAGCCACTTCCACCAGCAGGCCGGGCATGGGCGACAGCACAAAACGGCTCATGTCGGGCGGTGCTTTAAACGGCATCAGCGCGTGCAGCTCAGCCGCACGCGGCGACAGCACCAGCGCATCAAGCCGGGTGCCGTTGTGGGCGATGCGAAAGGCCAAAGGATTGCGTCCAACACCGCGCTCAACCTGCGCGGTAAACGGTTTGCCGTTCACGGTGCCGCGAATGCGTGCGCCACCCAAGTGCCAATTGCTACATATTTCATAGCTGACAGATTTAGTATTGCCCGTATCTATTGCGCTGGAGCCCGTTTTTGCCTCGTAATCACGCACCTTCACGGCCTGGTAGGTGTTTTTACCGCCTTGCCCAAGGCCTATCACCACAAACTCCTCACCCACTTCAACGCCATGCCCTGGCAGTTGCCCGCTGATGCCCGCCGCACGGCCCAACTGGCGGCGATTGACGTAGGCCGCCAGCGCCAGCAGAAAGTCTGGGTCATCGTGCGGCACGTCTTCTGCCGAGAAGCCCTGGCTATAGTTCTCGGCAATAAAGCCGGTGTTGAAGTCACCTGCGACAAACTTCGGGTGCGCCAGCAAGGCCGACTGGAATGGGATGTTGCTGGAGATGCCGCGAATCACAAAACCATTAAGCGCCTCGCGCATTTTTGCAATCGCGTCCAGCCTGTCCTTGCCATGCACGATGAGCTTGGCAATCATCGAGTCGTAAAACATCGGTATCTCGCCACCGTCCTGCACCCCGGTATCGACGCGCACGCCGTGCAAGTGCTCGATGTCTGATGCAAACATGCTTGTTTTCGGCGGCTGAAAGCGCACCAGTCGGCCCGTTGACGGCAGGAAGTTGCGAAACGGATCTTCAGCATTGATGCGGCACTCGATAGCCCAGCCATCGCGCTTGACCTGGCTTTGAGTCAAAGGCAACTTCTCGCCCGCCGCCACACGAATCATCAGCTCAACCAGGTCCAGCCCGATGATGCATTCCGTCACCGGGTGCTCGACCTGCAGGCGCGTGTTCATTTCCAAAAAGTAAAAGCTTTGGTCTTTGCCGACCACAAACTCCACGGTGCCCGCGCTCTGGTAGTTGACGGCCTTGGCCAGCAGCACTGCCTGCTCGCCCATGGCTTTGCGCGTGGCATCAGTGATGAAGGGGCTTGGCGCTTCTTCAATCACCTTCTGGTGACGACGCTGGATCGAGCACTCACGTTCGTTCAGGTAAATCACATTGCCCTGGCTGTCACCGATCAGCTGGATCTCGATGTGGCGCGGCTCTTCAACAAACTTTTCAATGAAGACGCGGTCATCACCAAAGCTGTTGCGCGCTTCGTTGCGGCATGAGGTGAAGCCTTCAAACGCCTCTTTGTCATTGAACGCCACCCGCAAACCCTTGCCACCACCGCCAGCGCTGGCTTTAATCATCACCGGGTAGCCAATACCTTTGGCAATTTCAACGGCACGCTCAGGCGTTTCAATCGCATCGTTCACACCGGGGATGCAGTTGACACCGGCAGCGCCCGCCAGTTTTTTCGATTCAATCTTGTCGCCCATGGCAGCAATTGAATAATGCTTGGGGCCAATGAAGACGATGCCTTCTTCTTCCACGCGCTTCGCAAAACCCGCGTTCTCGCTGAGGAAGCCATAACCTGGATGCACTGCTTCTGCGCCGGTCTGCTTGCACGCGGCAATGATGCTTGAGGCTTGTAGATAACTGTCTCGGCTGGGTGCAGGGCCGATGTTGACGGCCTCATCAGCCAGCTCTACATGGCGCGCATCCTTGTCGGCGTCAGAATAAACCGCCACCGTTTTGATGCCCATCTTGCGGGCGGTAAGGATGACGCGGCAGGCGATTTCACCCCGATTTGCAATCAAAATTTTGGTAAACATTGAACTTCCTTTGTTATCTTGATATCATTGAATCATGATGCATATTCAAACAAACCCACCCAAGCAGGTACTGCTGCGCTTGCCCGAGGATGTTGCCGCCAAACTGGCGCGCGCGGTACCTCCAAGGCAGCGTAATCGATACATCGTTGACCTGTTGGCAAAAACTTTTGCAGCCCAACAGGAGTCGGAAAGCCGCATGCTGATCGAAGCGGCAGAGCGTATGAACGAGCTTGAAGCCCAGTATCCCGAACTGGCCCGCGAGACGGAAGAATGGGTCAACGCTGAGTTGACGGAGTCCGTCGACGTATGGGATCCAGATTTTGACCGCGAAGCCTTTGAGCGCGACTTTGCCGAAGCACAAGCCGCGAAACGTGCGGCAGAAGCCATCAAATGAGCACCTGCGTCGAGCGGGGCGATGTGTACTGGACGACCTTGGACCCGGTTATCGGTTCGGAACTGGCCAAGACGCGACCCTGCGTGGTGGTTTCCGCAACCGAAGTGAATGCGGTGCGGCGCACCGTGGTGATTGTTCCGTTGACTACCACCACGGTCACACCGAATTGGCCGCTGTTGATTGAACTGCCGACATTCACCGCCAAGAGCCGCGCCCGTATCGAACAGATTCGGGTGATTGACAAGAGCCGACTGCGACAGCGTATCGACACCATGGACGCTGCAGCGATGCAGCAAATTGAGATGGCGCTGGGTTTGGTGCTCGGAATCAAGCGGTAAATAGGTCATTGACGGGCCTTGCTCCAAGGCGTTTTCTGGGCCCGTAGCAGGCTGGGGGACACTAAGCAGAGCGTGCGCCCTGCCCGTTGGCCACTCGCAATAGCAGCTCATGCCAAGCACAAGATGTCTCACAACGGAATGTTCCCGTGCTTGCGCCACGGATTCTCAAGCTTCTTGTCACGCAGCATCACGAGTGACCGACAAATACGCTTACGTGTTTCATGCGGCAAGATCACATCGTCAATGAAGCCGCGCGCGCCCGCCACGAAGGGGTTGGCAAAGCGTGCCTTGTACTCGGCTTCCTTTGCAGCCAGCTTGACCGGGTCGCCCTTGTCTTCGCGGAAGATGATTTCGACCGCACCCTTGGCCCCCATGACCGCAATTTCGGCGTTCGGCCAGGCAAAGTTGACGTCACCGCGCAAGTGTTTAGATGCCATCACGTCGTAGGCACCGCCATAGGCCTTTCGCGTGATGACGGTGATTTTTGGTACCGTGCATTCGGCATACGCATACAGCAACTTCGCGCCATGCTTGATGATGCCGCCGTATTCCTGGCTGGTGCCGGGCATGAAGCCAGGCACATCCACAAACGTGATGACGGGGATGTTAAAGGCATCGCAAAAGCGCACAAAGCGCGCTGCCTTGATGGAGCTTTTGATGTCCAGGCAACCGGCCAGCACCAGCGGCTGATTCGCGACAATGCCGACGCTCTGGCCTTCCATGCGGGCGAAACCGATGATGATGTTTTTCGCGTATTCGGGCTGGATCTCGAAAAAATCGCCGTCATCAACCGTCTTGGCGATCAGCTCCTTCATGTCGTATGGCTTGTTCGGGTTTTCGGGCACCAGGGTGTCCAGGCTCAGGTCCATGCGGCCGGCCGGGTCGGCGCTGGGACGGATAGGCGCTTTTTCCCGGTTGTTCAGCGGCAGGTAGTTGTAGAGTCGGCGCAGCATCAACAGCGCCTCAACATCGTTTTCAAACGCCAGGTCGGCCACGCCGCTTTTGGTCGTGTGCGTAATCGCACCGCCCAGTTCTTCGGCGCTGACTTCTTCGTGCGTCACGGTCTTCACCACTTCAGGGCCAGTGACAAACATGTAGCTTGAGTCTTTGACCATGAAGATAAAGTCAGTCATGGCGGGTGAATACACCGCACCACCCGCGCTCGGCCCCATGATCATGCTGATCTGCGGAATCACGCCGCTGGCCAGTACGTTGCGCTGGAACACATCGGCATAGCCGCCTAGCGAGGCCACGCCTTCCTGGATGCGAGCGCCGCCGGAATCGTTCAGGCCAATCACTGGCGCACCGACCTTCATGGCCTGGTCCATCACCTTGCAAATTTTCTCGGCATGGGCTTCACTCAATGCACCACCGAACACGGTGAAGTCCTGGCTGAAAACAAACACCAGGCGACCGTTAATCATGCCGTAGCCAGTGACTACGCCGTCGCCGGGTATCTTGTTGTTTTCCATGCCAAAGTCCGTGCAGCGGTGTTCAACGAACATGTCCCACTCTTCAAACGTGCCTTCGTCCAGCAGCACCTCCAGCCGCTCACGCGCGGTGAGCTTGCCCTTGCCGTGCTGCGCGTCAATGCGCTTTTGGCCACCGCCAAGGCGCGCTGCGCTGCGCTTTTTTTCCAACTGTTCAAGAATGTCTTGCATGGTTTGCTTCTCTGGTTTCTTTCAGGGCACTTCTATATGCTATTTAATTGATAGCTGGTCACGCCCGTGTTTGTTGGGCTGCAAGTAGATTTCGTGCTGCGGTGGAGGCCGGGAGTTGGCCACTGACGACTTCGGCGATCATTTTTGGCAACAAGCTTCCTACGGCTGGGTCTTTTCTGAAAGCTTGTTTCAATCCAGCGTCAATACGCTCCCACATCCAATTAAGTGCCTGCTGCTTGCGGCGCTCTGCGAGCTTGCCGTTGGCTGTTTGCCGCGCCTTGAAGTCCTGCACCTCGGCCCAGAAGGCCTCAACGCCATCTCCCTTCAACGCGCTGAGCACAATCGCTTTGGGGTGCCAGTTGGTTTCAACATAGCCGCTGAACATACCCAGCAACTGCATAGCCGAGGTAATTTGCAGTTGCGCCCGTTGTGCCGCAATAGCATCAATATCAGCCTTGTTGATGACCACCAGATCAGCCAGTTCCATCACGCCTTTTTTAATCGCCTGCAAATCGTCGCCCGCATTGGGCAACTGCATCAGCACAAACATGTCAGTCATGTTGGCAACCGCTGTCTCAGACTGGCCGACACCTACCGTTTCAACGATCACCACGTCGTACCCTGCGGCTTCGCAGACCAGCATGGCTTCGCGTGTTTTTTCAGCCACACCACCCAGCGTGCCGCTCGATGGGCTGGGGCGGATGTAAGCACGCTCGTGTACCGAGAGCATTTCCATGCGCGTCTTGTCACCAAGGATGGAGCCGCCTGACAGCGTGGAAGACGGGTCTATCGTCAGCACCGCGACGCGATGACCCTGCTTGATGAGATACAGGCCCAGCACTTCAATGAAGGTTGATTTGCCAACGCCGGGAACGCCGCTGATGCCAAGGCGAAAGGATTTGCCGGTGTGCGGCAATAAGGCCGTCAGCAACTCATCGGCCTGCGCCCTGTGATCGGCACGAGTGGATTCCAGAAGCGTGATGGCTTTGGCGATGGCGCGTCGCTGGGTTGAACCCGTAGTTGTGACCACATCATTGGCACACACTGGAAAGCCAATCATCACACCCAGTTCTCCAGCTTCAAGCCCTCAACCCGTTCAAACTCTCGCGTGTTGTTGGTGACCACAATCAAATCCTCAGCCAGTGCGTGGGATGCAATGAGTAAATCCATTTCGCTGATGCGCCGTCCTGTAGACTCCAGCGCCTGGCGCGTTCGGGCGTAATGCCATACTGCTAATTTTGGCCAAGGTAACACCGTGAGTTTGTCAATAAAATCTTCCAGTTTTTGCCGGCTTTGTGGTTGCAAACTTTTAGTGACACCGAAAGCCAGCTCAGCAAAAGCCAGTGCAGAAATTCCAACATTCCCTTGACCAGCCATCACCAAACGGTCGCGCACGTGCGCTGGCCGGTTATTAATCAGGTAAATGCAAATATTGCTGTCCAACAGATATTTCATGGCAGCAAAGGCTCTCGTTCAGTCGTGGGTAGACGTTCAGGCATGTCGATTTTGAAGTCTGGGTCAAAGGCATCCAAAGCGTCTTTCAGGCTTTGCGCCCATGTTGCAGCATCCTGCAGCGGACGCAATATCAGCGCATCGCCCTGTCTCTCTATCGTGACCTCTTTGGAGCTGAAGCGAAACGCTTTAGGCAAACGCACGGCTTGACTGCGGCCTGTGGTAAAAATTTTCCCAATATTGACTGTTGCAGTATTCATCATCACTCTCCAATTTGGTATATATCAATAATATATACCAAATTCAACTATTTAGCTACCGTGCCAAGCGCCTTCTTGATCTGCTCAAGCACATCTTTGGCACTGACAGGAATCGGCGTACCCGGCCCATAAATGCCCTTTACACCGGCCTCATAAAGCATGTCGTAGTCCTGCCGCGGAATCACACCGCCTACAAACACGATGATGTCGTCAGCGCCTTGCTTCTTCAGCTCGGCAATGATGGCTGGCACCAGCGTTTTGTGGCCTGCTGCCAGCGTTGAAACGCCAACCGCATGTACGTCGTTTTCAATCGCCTGACGGGCGCACTCTTCGGGTGTCTGGAACAGCGGGCCTATGTCCACGTCAAAGCCCAAATCAGCAAACGCAGTGGCGACGATTTTTGCGCCACGGTCGTGGCCGTCCTGGCCGAGTTTTGAAATCATCACGCGCGGGCGTCGACCCTGTTCTTCAGCGAACTGGTTGATTTCGGTCTTGAGGGTTTCCCAGCCTTCGGCTGAATCGTAAGCAGCAGCGTACACACCGGTCACCTTTTGCGTATCGGCGCGATGGCGCCCGTAAACTTTCTCTAACGCATCACTCACCTCGCCTACCGTGGCGCGCAGGCGCACGGCCTTGATGCTCAAGTCGAGCAGGTTGCCGCTGTTATTTTCAGCAGCGTCGGACAATGCGTCGAGTGCTGCTTGTACCGCCGCGCCGTCGCGCTTGGCCTTGATGGCGTTGAGACGTGCAATCTGCCCATCGCGCACCGCCACGTTGTCGATGTCGCGCGCCTCAATCGCGTCTTCGGTTTTCAGCTTGTATTTATTGACGCCGACAATCACGTCGCGACCGCTGTCGATGCGGGCTTGCTTGTCTGCCGCTGCCGCTTCAATCTTGAGCTTGGCCCAGCCGCTGTCAACAGCCTTGGTCATGCCGCCCATCTGCTCGACTTCTTCAATGATTTTCCAGGCGGCATCGGCCATGTCTTGCGTCAGCTTTTCCATCATGTAGCTACCCGCCCAAGGGTCGATCACACTGGTGATGTGGGTTTCTTCTTGAATGATGAGCTGCGTGTTGCGGGCGATACGGCTTGAGAATTCAGTCGGTAGCGCAATCGCTTCGTCAAAGCTGTTGGTGTGCAGGCTTTGTGTACCGCCAAACACTGCCGCCATCGCTTCGATGGTGGTGCGCACCACGTTGTTGTAGGGGTCCTGCTCGGTCAGGCTCCAACCGCTGGTCTGGCAGTGCGTGCGCAGCATCAGGCTCTTCGGACTTTTTGCGTCGAACTCTTTCATGATGCGGCACCACAGCAACCGCGCGGCACGCATCTTGGCGACTTCCAGATAGAAGTTCATACCGATCGCCCAGAAGAACGACAGG
>JBKJOH010000318.1:0-13143 GCA_046593295.1 Polaromonas sp.
CTGTAGCAGCAGGGTCACCTTCACGCCGCGCCGTGACGCATTGATGAGCGAGCGGCGTAGCTTGCCACCCGGCACAAAGTAGGCATTTGCGATCAGAATGTCGTGGTGCGCTTTACCAATCGCCTTGCGATAGACCATCTCGATGCTTCGGCGATTGCGCAGGTTGTCGCGCAGTACCAGCGCGGCCTTGGATCCCGACAAAGGGGGTGGATCGGAGGGCAGCGCTGCAGCTTTGCCTGAGAGCCGATCGGCTACGGTGCGAACACCATAGCCCGCAGCCTTGAACTTGTCCCAGGCTGCGCCCAAATGGTTTTGCCGTGCGCTGTAGCCCGCCTGCACGCGCCACCACAAAAGCGCCATCGCCTCACTGGCTTCTAGCGCAAGCGGCCCGGTCACGGCCACCGCAAAATCAAAGCGCGGTGCCTGCAACTCGCCGTGGTTGGGATCGTAAAAATCATCCAGTACATTGATCCCGCCGCAAAAAACCGTGCGCTCGTCCACTACGCACAACTTGCGGTGCAGGCGGCGCCAGCGGTGGGGCATCAGCAGGCCAAGGCCACCTAAACCCGCAGCCAGTGGCGAGTAAACGACCCACTGCACACCCGCATCGCGCATTTTTTGTTGCCACTCTGCGGGCAGCGGCTGGGAGCCAATACCATCAACCAGCACCTGCACCTTTATACCGCGCTGCGCAGCGTTGATGAGCGCCTGGGCAAGCTCGCCAGCCGCGCCATGTACATCAAAAATATAAGTTTCAAACTGCACCCACGCGGTCGCTGCGTCCATGGCCCTGATGAGCGCAGGAAAGTATTGCTGACCCCCTTCAAGCAGTTCAAGCGCGTGGGATTTGTGCAGCAGGTTCATGCCCTAGCTTATTCGATGAAACCCGGCAGCAGCAAAATCGCCTCGGCATTCGAAGGCGAAAAGCATTTGTCAGCCGCCTCCAGCCGCGGCAGCCATTGCCAAGCCGTGTGCTCACGCGGACTGAGCTTGACGACCACATCACGCGGCACGCACAGGCTGAAAACATGCTCGGTGTTGTGCGTGATGCCGGGCGCATAGCGCTTGCGCCAGGCCGGGTAAATTTCGTACACATTGGACAGTTTCCAAGCCCGAAAACTGGCGGCCTCTGCGGCAATGTCAGTCTCTTCAAAAACCTCACGCACAGCCGTTTGCAAAAAAGGCTCTTCAAGCGTGTTGCGTGAACCCGTCACGCTTTGCCAGAAGCCAGGGTTGTCAGCACGTTCCAGCAGCAGCACATCACGCTGGGGCGTGTGTATCACCACCAAGACCGACTCAGGGATTTTGAAGTTTGTTGCCCCCACTGTCGCTCACTTCGTGTAGCTTCCTGCCCCCCGAGGGGGCCGCTGCGCCTGCGGCCTGGCAAAGCCAGTTCCGCGGCCCCGATTTGAAGGGGTCCCAGCGCAGCGTGCGTTGCGGCTACAAGAGGCGAGCGACAGTGGGGGCCACATACTTAAGCTGGTAACGGATTGCGCAAGCGGATATGCAGCTCGCGCAACTGCTTTTCATCGACCGGGCTGGGTGCATGGGTCAGCAGACACTGGGCGCGCTGGGTTTTTGGGAAGGCGATCACGTCGCGGATCGACTCGGCGCCCGTCATCATGGTGACGATGCGGTCCAGGCCAAAGGCCAGGCCGCCGTGTGGTGGCGCGCCGTATTGCAGGGCATCGAGCAGAAAGCCGAACTTTTCCTGCGCTTCTTCAGGGCCAATCTTGAGGGCGCTGAAGACCTTGCTCTGCACATCGGCCTGGTGGATACGCACCGACCCGCCGCCGAGCTCCCAGCCGTTGAGCACCATGTCGTAGGCCTTGGCGATGCACTTGCCGGGGTCGGTGTCCATCCAGTCTTCGTGGCCATCTTTGGGCGCGGTGAAGGGGTGATGCACGGCGCTCCAACGATTGCCTTCTTCGTCATGTTCAAACATCGGGAAGTCAACCACCCAGAGTGGCTTCCAGCCGGTGGTGAACAAGCCTGCTTTTTTGCCGAACACGCTGTGTCCAATCTTCAAGCGCAGCGCACCCATGCTGTCGTTGACGATTTTGGCTTTGTCGGCACCAAAGAAAATGATGTCGCCGTTAGCTGCGCCGGTGCGCTTCAATATCTCGGCAATCGCTGCGTCATGAATGTTTTTGACTATGGGGCTTTGCAGACCCTCGCGGCCCTTGGTCACATCATTCACCTTGATCCAGGCCAGGCCCTTGGCACCATAGATTTTGACGAACTCGGTGTACCCGTCAATCTCGCCGCGGCTCATCTCCGAGCCGCCAGGAACGCACAATGCAACGACACGGCCACCCGGTGTGGTGGCTGGCGTGCTGAACACCTTGAAGTCAACACCGGCCATCAAATCGGTGAGTTCGGTGAACTCAAGATTGACGCGCAAGTCGGGCTTGTCGGAGCCATAGCGGTGCATGGCATCGGCATAGGCCATGGCCGGGAACTCGCCCAGATCGGTTGCGAGAACCGTCTTGAAAATATTGATGATCATGCTCTGGAACAGGTCACGAATTTCCTGCTCGCCCATGAAGGAGGTTTCAATATCAATCTGGGTAAATTCGGGCTGGCGGTCGGCGCGCAAGTCTTCGTCACGGAAGCACTTGGTAATTTGATAGTAGCGATCAAACCCGGCGACCATCAACAACTGCTTGAACAACTGCGGGCTTTGTGGCAGGGCAAAAAAATTGCCTTCATTGACGCGGCTGGGCACCAGGTAGTCACGCGCACCTTCGGGTGTGCTCTTGGTGAGCATGGGGGTTTCAATATCAATGAACCCATTGGCATCGAGAAACTTGCGGGTTTCCATCGCCACGCGGTAACGCAGCATCAGGTTGTTCTGCATGTAGGGGCGGCGCAAGTCCAGCACGCGGTGCGTCAGGCGTGTGGTTTCTGACAAGTTGTCGTCGTCTAACTGGAAAGGCGGCGTCACGCTGGCGTTTAGCACGATCAGCTCGTGGCACAGCACTTCGATCTTGCCGCTTTTGAGGTTATCGTTGGTGGTGCCTTCGGGCCGTGCGCGAACAATGCCTTTGACCTGCACGCAAAACTCATTACGTACACCTTCGGCGGTTTTGAACATGTCAGCGCGATCCGGGTCGCAGACGATTTGCACATAGCCTTCGCGGTCGCGCAGGTCGATAAAAATCACGCCGCCGTGGTCGCGCCTGCGGTTAACCCAGCCACACAGGCTAACGGTTTGCCCCATCAGGGCCTCGGTCACCAGACCGCAATAAGTTGTTCGCATTTGGGAAGTCATTGGCATAAAAATCGCTTTTAAATACGGTAATACCGATGGCGGGATGCGCCTCGGCAGCTTAGATGTGGGGAGGACTGTCGGGTCGGGTGGGCGCGGCACTGCCGGGCTTGGCAGACTTGAAATTGGCGCCACTACCGGGCACCACAACGCCCATGGAAATCACATAGGTCAGCGCTTCATCGACACTCATTTTGAGTTCGATGCAGTGCTCACGCTTGAGCATCACAAAATAGCCACCCGTCGGGTTGGGCGTGGTGGGTACATAAACGCTCAGGTAGTCGCCAAACAAATGATTAGCCACATCGCCGCCCGGTGTACCGGTCTGAAAACCAATCGTCCACACCCCTTCGCGTGGCCACTGCACCAGCAGCGCTTTGCGAAAAGCATTACCGTTCTCGGAGAAAAGCGTGTCAGAAACCTGCTTGACGCTGGAGTAAATCGAGCGAACGATAGGAATGCGGTTGAGCAGCAAATCCCACCAGTTCACCAGTTTTTTGCCGAAAAAATTGCTGGCAATGGCACCGATCAGCAACAGGGTAAAAAGCGCCAGCAATACCCCAAAGCCGGGGATATGAAAACCAATCAGTCTGTCTGGATGCCACGAGCCAGGCAGGATGAGCAAGGTCTGGTCTAGCGTGGCAATAATCCATTCAACCACCCAGACCGTGATGCCCAGAGGCACCAGAACCAGCAGGCCAGCCAGCAGCCATTTGCGGACGGCCGCCATCACGAGTTGGGCTTTGGTGCGGCTGGGGCTGCCGCAGGTGCGGGCGCAGGGGCTGGTGATGGCGCGGCCGCAGTCGAGCCAGCAGCGGGGGATGTTGCGGTTGCGGTGGAGGGTGTGGCCGCAACAGGCGCGGATCCGCCAGACTTAGCATCGCCACTCGATTCAGCAGTCGGTGTACCCGAGGGCGTACCACCCCGAAAGTCTGTGACATACCAGCCGGAGCCCTTGAGCTGAAAACCGGCTGCGGTTAGCTGCTTTTTAAAGTCTGGTGCGCCGCACTGTGGGCAGTCAGTCAGCGGTGCGTCCGACATTTTTTGCAAAACGTCTTTCGCATGACCGCAGGGTTCGCATTTATAGGCGTAGATTGGCATGGTTCTGGCGGTTTTTCAGGTAGGAGGCAACTCGCAAATGATGCGAGAGGCAAAGCCCTTAATTATAGGCGTTGCCGGGGTAGCTTAAAAAAGCCGCACCCGCAAAACCACCTGCATCGCAATCAAGCCTAAAACAAAGCCCAAACCACCGTAAATAAGGCTTTGCAGCAGTTTGTTTGTGCGCTTTTGTTCAGCGAGCAATTCCAGCAGCTCGCGCTGGTTTGAACCATGCCGGTCTTTCAGGTACTGCGACAGCAGACGCGGCAAACCGGGCAACAGCTTGGCATAGGCCGGGGCTTCGGCCTTGAGTTGCGCAAACAGCTTTTCAGGCCCGACCTGCTCGATCATCCATTTTTCAAGAAATGGCTTGGCGGTGCTCCACAGATCCAGATCGGGATCAAGTTCACGACCGAGGCCTTCAATGTTGAGCAGGGTTTTTTGCAACAGCACCAGTTGCGGCTGGATTTCGACATGAAAGCGGCGCGAGGTCTGGAATAGCCGCATCAGCACCAGGCCCAGCGAAATTTCTTTTAACGGACGGTCAAAGTAGGGCTCGCAGCAGGCGCGGATGGCGGCTTCCAGCTCGTCCACGCGGGTACTGGAAGGCACCCAGCCGGATTCGATATGCAGCTCGGCCACGCGCTTGTAGTCACGGTGAAAAAACGCGCTGAAGTTTTGCGCCAGGTATTCCTTGTCGGTCTCCGTCAGCGTGCCGACGATGCCGAAGTCGAGTGAGATATAGCGACCAAAGGTAGCCGCCTCCAGGCTGACCTGAATGTTGCCGGGGTGCATGTCGGCATGAAAAAACCCGTCGCGGAAAACCTGGGTGAAAAAAATCGTGATGCCATCACGCGCCAGTTTTTTCATGTCCACGCCCGCATCGCGCAGGCGCTGCATCTGGCTGATGGGCACGCCCTTCATGCGCTCCATCACCATCACGTCAGGCATACAAAAATCCCACACCATCTCGGGGATCATCACCAGATCAAGGCCCTGCATATTGCGGCGCAGCTGGGCTGCGTTGGCGGCTTCACGCAACAGGTCCAGCTCGTCATGCAGGTATTTATCGAACTCACCCACCACCTCGCGCGGTTTCAGGCGCTTGCCATCTGCCGAAGCGCTTTCAATCCAGCCCGCCATCATGTGCATCAGGGCAAGGTCTTTTTCAATCGCCGGCAGTATGTTGGGGCGCAGCACCTTGACGGCCACTTCACGGCCACTGGGCAAGGTCGCAAAATGCACCTGCGCAATGGATGCACTGGCCACAGGCGTGTACTCGAAGGTGGCAAAAATCTGCGCCAGCGGCCTGCCAAAAGCTTTCTCGATGATGGCAATGGCTATTGCGGAATCAAACGGCGGCACGCGGTCTTGTAGGCGGGCCAGCTGGTCTGCGATGTCAGGGGCCAGCAAATCGCGACGGGTAGACATCACTTGCCCGAACTTGACGAAGATAGGGCCAAGACGCTCTAACGCCAAGCGCAGGCGCTCGCCACGCGGTGCTTTCAAATTGCGCCCGACTGAAACAACCCGCCGCAAGAGTCTGATCCACGGTTTTTGAAACCCCGATAGCACCAACTCGTCCAGACCAAAGCGCAATACCGTCCAGATGATGAAAAAACCCCTGAATATCCGGCTCATGTAGCGGCCTTGGGCATGTCTGAGACTGCGGTCGTGGCCGCAGGTGGCGTTGTTTTAGTAGCTAAGAATTGCTTCAAACCAGCGAACACGCGCCGACCCATGTCACCCAGTGCATGGGCCGATATGTCGCCGACGATGCGCGACAAGTCTTCTTCAACATCCCAACGCAAATTTTCAGCCAGCCAGCCGAGTTCAGCGGCAAGCTGTACGTCACCTTCAATCTTGACGGGGGGCGGCTTGCTGGCCAGAACGGATTGCAGCACCGCCATGGGCGAATCAGCAGCCACCGCCACCAGCAGGTCGGGCTTTGCAGCGGAAGATGCCCGATCCAGAAGCCCGGCAGGGGTGATGAGCAAGTCAAGCCCAAACAAACCCCAGCGAACGTGAATCACATTGCCTTTTTTTCGGGCAAGACGATCCTGGGCTTCTTTTTCCTGCATCAGGACGTGGTTGAAGAATAGCACCAGGCGCTGTTGCCCCTCATCAACCACCCACGAAGGCGGCTGAAAACGGCTGGCAATGGATTCTAAAAATGAAAAAGGGGACGTAGTAGTCATACGCCCCCGATTTTGACTGAAAACAACCAGCGGTGATTACCTGATAAATCGAAACCAGCCGCAGAACCGGCTTTGCCGGGCTACAGGCGACGGCCCCCTAACCTTCGTGCGAGGGGCAGGGAGATGCCGCAGGCTCACGAAGTGAACGACCGTGGGGGCTATGTTTTTCCGCCGGGCCGTCCCAAGGAAAAATGCGCCTCCTCGGGGGGCAGAGAGCTACACGAAGTGAGCGAACGGGGGGGCCAACAACCTACTGAAGTGCCTGTACGCCTGCTACGAGCCAGCCGCCGCTGCCATTGCGTGGCTTGGTCATGTTCCAGACTTCGCGGAACGGGCTGGCACCGGCTGATGCGTCTTCGCGAATCATGCCGGAGAACTCGACGCTGGCCATGTACGCATCGCTGAGTTCTTCAATACCCAGAAGCTGCGCTTCCAGCATGACCACGTCGGTCTTGTTGGTGCCGCCGCCGGTGTGCGACTCACGGTCAGCGAGTTGCACCTTGATCTGCGCAAGCATTTCGTCGGTCATCATGGCGCGCAGGTTCTGGATGTCAGAGCGATCCCAGGCATCTTGCAGCGTCAAAAAGTTGGCCTTGCACGCCTTCAGAAAGCCTTCTGCATCAAAGCCGGCCGGCACACCCCAGGACTGCGAACCGCCCAAACCCGAACCGATCATCGAACCTGTATTGGCTGCGCCCGCAGCGTTGGCATCAAAAGCCATGTTGTTACGTTCCCATGGCCGGGCAGAAGCGTCATTGCCGACGTTTTCAGGGTTGTAGTTTTTAGGCGTGGTTGCTGAAGCTGCGCCACCCGCACCTTGAAAAGCAAACGGACTGGCAGACTGGCCGCCGTTGCCTTGCCCATTAGCTTGCGCTTTGAACTTGCGCATCACAAACCCGATAACGACCATCACCACCAGCGCCAGCAAGGCAAACATGATGATTTGGCTGAAGGCACCGCCAAGACCTAGCGACGACGCTAGCCATGCGAGGCCCAAGCCAGCGGCAAGACCGCCCAACATCGCACCCCAAGGCTTCTTGGGTGCGGCAGCTGGAGCTGCGGCGGGAGCCGCGGCTGGCGGAGCGGCCTGGCGCTGCGTCACGTTAGACGACTGTTTGCCGACTGAGCCGCCACCACCCAGGCGCTTGGCTTCTGCGTTTACACCCGCAAAACTCAGCGTGAGCGCGAGCATGGCGGAAAAAATGATAGACCAGATTTTCATGATGTCTCCTTAAACAAACTGTCTACAAACCAAAAAAGTTCAACACTTGATTCCAACATGTAATGCGACCACACCGCCAGACATGTTGTGATAGTCCACATGGCCGAAACCACCTTTATGCATCAGGGTCTTTAACTCTTCCTGCCCCGGATGCATACGAATCGACTCGGCAAGGTACTGGTAACTGGAGTCATCGTTGGCAACCAGCTTGCCCAGCCGGGGCAAGACCTTGAAGGAATACCAGTCGTAAATTTTGGCCAGCGGCTTGGCGACTTTTGAAAACTCCAGCACCAGCAGCTTGCCGCCGGGCTTGAGCACGCGATTCATTTCACGCAGGGCATCTTCCTTGTGCGTCATGTTGCGCAGGCCAAAGGCCACGGTGACCACATCAAAATGCGCATCCGGAAAAGGCAGATGCTCGGCATCACAAACTAGCGTCGGCACGCTGACCCCGGCATCAAGCAGGCGGTTACGCCCCTCGCGCAGCATGGCTTCATTGATGTCGGTATGTACCACCAGACCATCGGCACCGACCTTGGGTGCAAACGCCATCGCCAAATCGCCGGTACCACCCGCGATGTCCAGCACTTTTTGGCCCGGTTTGACGTTGGCGACCAGCACGGTGTAAGCCTTCCACGCACGGTGTAGACCCAACGACATCAAATCATTCATCACGTCGTATTTGGGCGCGACTGAATCGAACACGCCGCGCACACGACGCGCCTTGTCTTGCTCGTCAACCGATTGAAAACCGAAATGCGTACTCGTCATAAGCGCAATGCTAGAGGCCAAAGCCCGGATTGATGGTGACAACCCTTTTTGGATTCAGGGCATTACAACGGTATATCGGGTTCCATGCTTGAAAAACAACACTCACTGAAAAAATCAGTGGCTGCCACAAGAGGAGTGTGGGTGAATCGACCTTATGACCCCCTGGCCCTACCCCCGCTGGATAGCCCACAGAGGCGCAGGCAAACTCGCACCTGAAAACACGCTAGCCGCCTTCAAGCTTGGGGCCAAGCACGGCTACTGCATGTTTGAATGCGATGTCAAACTCAGCGCAGACAACGCTCTTTTTTTGCTACATGATGCAACGCTTGATCGCACCAGTAACGGCCAGGGCGATGCCAGGGCCATGCTGTGGGAAGGTCTTTCAAAGCTCGACGCGGGCAGTTGGCATTCGCCCCGCTATGCCGGCGAGCCACTGGCAAGCCTTGAGGTCATTGCCCGTTATTGCCTGGACAACAACTTCTTCCTGAATATCGAGATCAAGCCAACGCCGGGGCTGGAGGCTGAGACCGGTACGGCGGTGGCCGATGCGGTAGCCAGGCTCTGGAAAAATGTGGCCACACCGTCGATATCGACGATACCGAGGATACCGCCGCTGCTGTCGTCCTTTCAACCAGCCTCGTTGCGTGCTGCAAAGCAGGCCCAGCCGCAACTGCCGCGCGGCTTGCTGCTGGACAAATTAAGCCCTGGCTGGGTTGATGCCGCGCTTGAGCTCGACTGCGTAGCGGTGGTCTGCAATTACCGGCTATGGACCGAAGTGACGGTGCGCGCCGCCATGCAAGCCGGGCTGCGAACGCTGGCCTACACCGCCAATGACGAGGCGGCAGTGCATAGCCTGCTTGAGTTGGGTGTGGACGGCATCATCACCGACCGGGTGGATTTGTTCAAACCTTCCAGTCTTACTTCCAGCCCTACTTCCAGTGTTTGCCCAAAACCCACTGGCAAGTAGCCGCCGCCAACACCAGCGCGGCATAGGTTGCCATCTTGCCGTCGTTGCCAAACAGCACCAGCCCGGCGACAAGCACCACCACGTTCACTATAAAAATAATAGCTACTCGTACCCATATTGATTGGGCTACAGGCCTTTTAGTGCCTGAAAATCGGCCCAAAAAGCTTGCTAACAGCAGCAACAGCAACGCCACCACGGCGGCAGGGGCTACCAGGTTAAGCAGGTGGTCAGTGAGCAAATAGGCGGTCATTTTGGTGGAGTGGGTCTTGTAGGGCGCTTAAATTTTATAATTCATGAATGTCTGTCTGGGCCCTTGGGCTAAACCATAACACTGCACCGCTCGATTTGCGCGGTCGATTTGCGTTTTCGATGGACCAGATGGAGCCCACGCTGAACGGCTTGCGCCAGTCGCTGGCACGCCAGCCCGAGGCCACCATTCTTTCAACCTGCAACCGCACCGAGATCTATTGCGCAGGCGAGCAGCTTGAGGTGGACAGCACGCTCGAATGGCTAGCCCACAGCGGCGGCGTGTCCCCCGCCCTGCTGCGCTCGCACGCCTACACGCTTGAAGGCGATGAGGCCGCACGCCATGCCTTTCGGGTTGCCAGCGGACTTGATTCGATGGTGCTGGGCGAGCCGCAAATTCTGGGGCAAATGAAAGACGCGGTGCGTGCCGCTGAAGAAGCCGGGGCCATGGGCTCGACCCTGCACCAGCTGTTTCAACGCTCGTTTGCCGTCGCCAAAGAAGTACGCAGCAGCACCGAGATTGGCACGCACAGCATCAGCATGGCAGCAGCAGCCGTGCGGCTTGCCAGCCAGTTGTTTGAAGATCTGGGCGAGATCAAAGTCCTGTTTGTAGGCGCGGGCGAAATGATTGACCTGGCCGCCACCCACTTTGCGGCACGCAAGCCAAAAGCCATGGCGATTGCCAACCGCTCATTGGCGCGCGGCGAACGGCTCGCCACCCGCTTCGGTGCCGAAGTGATGCGCCTGGGTGACCTGCCCAGCCGCCTGCATGAGTTTGATGCCGTCATCAGTTGCACGGCCAGCACGCTGCCCATCATTGGCCTCGGGGCGGTGGAGCGTGCCGTGAAGCTGCGCAAACACAGGCCGATGTTCATGCTCGATCTGGCGGTGCCGCGCGACATTGAAATTGAAGTCAAGTCGCTGCGCGACATTTATCTCTACACCGTGGACGACCTGGCCCAGGTGGTGCAGACTGGCAAAGACAGCCGTCAGGCCGCCGTCGCTGAGGCCGAGGTCATCATTGATGCAGGGGTGCAAAACTTCATGCACTGGCTGCAGCAACGTGGCACGGTGCCTTTGATCCAGCAGATCAATGCGCAGGCCGACGAATGGCGCGCGCTTGAAATTGCGCGGGCCAAAAAACTGCTGTCCAGGGGCGAGCCGATAGATGCAGTGCTCGAAGTCCTGGCACGCGGCCTGAGCCAGAAAATGCTGCACGGCACGCTGGCCGAGCTGCATGCGGGCGATGCAAGCAGCCGCGAAGCAACGGCGCAAACGGTGTCAAAGCTGTTTTTGCGTGGCAAGCTGCCGGGCCATAGCGCAGGCGACAAAGAGCTTTAGCGAAGTTCTCCCAGGTTCATTGACGGCAAGGATGGCGCTTGCCACTCGCAGAGCCCTCTCCCAGCGGGAGAGGGAGCAAAACCTAATTCCAATTTTTTTACCTCGCACGCTGATTCTGTAGCCCATGAAACCCTTCTTACGCCAGACCCTGGAACGTCAACTTTTAAGACTGCACGAACTCGACGCGCTGCTCTCAGCCAGCGACGTGGTGAGCGACCTGGACCGCTTTCGCAGCCTGACGCGCGAGCACTCGGAAGTCAGCGTGGTAGCCGAGCAATACCGCAAACTCACCAGCCGCGAAGCCGATTTGGCGGGTGCCGAGCAGATGCTGCAAGAGAGCAAGGGCGATCTTGAGATGACCGCGATGGTTGAAGATGAAATCACCAGCGCCAAGCGAGAGGTCACGCAAATCGACGAAGCCCTGCAACTGATGCTGATCCCCAAAGACCCGGACGACAGCCGTGCCGCATTTGTTGAAATTCGCGCCGGTACCGGTGGTGATGAGTCTGCACTGTTTGCCGGTGATTTGTTCCGTCTGTACACGCGCTACGCCGAGCGCAGCGGCTGGCGCTGCGAGATCATCAGCGAATCACCCAGCGAGCTGGGTGGCTATAAAGAGGTGGTGCTGAAAATTGACGGCGCACTCGATGGAACGGGCGTGGGCGTTTACGGCAAGTTGCGCTTTGAATCTGGCGGCCACCGCGTGCAGCGCGTGCCCGCCACCGAGACCCAAGGCCGCATTCACACCAGCGCCTGCACGGTGGCCGTGATGCCAGAGCCGGACGAAGCGGCGGCGATACAGATCAACCCGGCTGACCTGCGCATAGACACCTACCGCGCCAGCGGTGCGGGTGGCCAGCACATCAACAAAACCGATTCCGCCGTGCGCATCACGCACCTGCCCACCGGCATAGTCGCTGAATGCCAGGACGGCCGCAGCCAGCACAGCAACAAGGCCCAGGCACTGAAAGTGCTGACAGCCCGCATCGTTGAAAAAGATCGGTCTGAGCGTGCCGCCAAAGATGCCGCGATGCGCAAGGGCCTGGTCGGCACCGGCGACCGCAGCGACCGCATTCGCACCTACAACTTCCCGCAGGGCCGACTGACCGACCACCGCATCAACCTGACGCTGTACAAGCTGCTCACCATCATGGAGGGCGACCTGGAAGACGTGATCGTCGCGCTGCAAGTCGCGCGTGGGGCAGAGCAGTTGGCGGAGCTTGAAAGCTCAAATCAATAAATGAGCTGGGTGTTTGTCTGTGATTTGCCCAAATTTGACTTCTGAGTGCCTAAAAATGCTTTTTTGAGCACAAAATCGGGCTGTAGCCCAATCAATACGGGCGTGAGCGGCTACGAAATAAATAGCATTCAAAGAGCCTTTGCATGACTGCGCTGACCTGCAAGCAAGCACTACAGATGGCCCGCACTCTGGGCCTGGACCGGCTGGACGCGCAACTGCTGCTGCTGCACGCTTTGGGCAGGCCGGACAGTGACCGTGCCTGGCTACTGGCCCACGATGGCGATACGTTGGCCGAGCCCAGCAGCAGCGCTTTCAGCCAAGTCGTGCTCAGGCGGGCGGCAGGCGAACCGCTGGCCTACATCGTCGGCTACAAAGATTTTTACGGCCTCAGGCTGAAGGTGAATGCCCGGGTGCTGGTGCCGCGGCCCGATACCGAGACGCTGGTTACATGGGCGCTGGACCTGTTGCTGGCAGCCGATTTTGCAGGCCAGCCTAGGGTCCCTAGAGTGCTGGATCTCGGCACGGGTAGCGGCGCGATTGCGCTGGCGGTGGCACACGGCCTTCAATCAGCAGGGCGAGCAGCGAGCGTTTTGGCTAGCGATGCGAGTAGCGATGCGCTGGTCGTTGCGACTGAAAATGCGCAGGCTTTGGGCCTTGAGGTTCAATTTTTACAAAGCAATTGGTTGAGTGAAGTAAGCGGGTGCCTTCACTTGATCGCAAGCAACCCACCGTACATCGCCAACGCAGACCCGCATTTAACAGCACTGAGCCATGAGCCCATAGAAGCGT
>JBKJOH010000287.1:0-5580 GCA_046593295.1 Polaromonas sp.
CGCACCGCCGTGAAGAACGTCGAAAAAGCCGTTCTCGCTGGCGACAAAGACAAGGCCAAAGACTTGTTTGCCAAAGCTCAAAGCATTGTGGACACGATTGCCGACAAAGGCATCTTCCACAAAAATAAGGCAGCGCGCGACAAGAGCCGTCTGTCTGCCAAGGTGAAAGCCTTGGCTTTATCGGCATCAGCGGCATCAGCCCCCGCAAAGGCCGCCTAAGCAATTAGGCAAAACCGCCCGGATGAAACCATCCGCCGTTTTGTAGGGTGCGCTGCAAGTGAAGCAAAAAAGCCGTCGAAAGACGGCTTTTTTGTTTGGCGAAGCCAAACCGCGCAGAGCGCAGCCCCGGTCGCTCTGTCCCCAACTGATTAACTCCCCGCAACATCGTCACAAATGCACGCAAAGTCTGCGCCTAAAATCGATTCCTTAACGTCAGACAAGCCCTCTGACGAGCCTTTTTTGCTTTTTTCGTTTATCGCCCGGAGTTATCGATGACCGCTGCCCTGCCCCACCACATTGAAGCCGCCTCGCCCCACGTGATGAACACCTATGGTCGCTTGGCCCTTGCGCTGTCGCACGGCCAGGGCTGCCGCGTCTGGGACATCAACGGCAAGGCCTATATTGACGCTCTGGGCGGCATTGCCGTCAACACGGTGGGCCACAACCACCCCAAACTGGTGCCCGCGCTACAGGACCAGATCGGCAAACTCATCCACAGCTCCAACTACTACCATGTGCCGCTGCAAGAAGCCCTTGCCGCCAAGCTGGTCGAACTGTCTGGTTTGGAGAACGTCTTTTTCTGCTCGACCGGGCTTGAGGCGAATGAAGCCGCGCTGAAACTGGCCCGCAAGTTTGGCCACGACAAAGGCATTGAGCGCCCAGAGATCGTCGTCTATGAAAAAGCCTTTCATGGTCGCAGCATTGCTACCCTGAGTGCCACCGGTAATCCCAAGGTGCAAGCCGGTTTTGGCCCGCTGGTGGAAGGCTTTATTCGCGTGCCGCTCAATGACATTGAAGCCATCAAATCAGCTACTGCCAACAATTCCAACGTCGTTGCTGTATTTTTTGAAGCCATTCAGGGCGAAGGTGGCGTACACCCCATGAGCGACGAGTACATGCGCCAAATCAGGGCCTTGTGCGACGAGCGCGATTGGCTCTTGATGATTGACGAAGTGCAGTGCGGCATGGGACGCACCGGTAAATGGTTTGCACACCAGTGGTCTGGCATCAAACCCGACGTGATGCCGCTGGCCAAAGGCCTGGGCTCTGGCGTGCCGATTGGGGCCGTGGTGGCAGGACCTAAGGCCGCACATATTTTTCAACCCGGCAACCACGGCTCGACTTTCGGCGGCAACCCGCTGGCCATGCGTGCCGGGGTTGAAACCATTCGCATCATGGAAGAAGAAGGCCTGCTGGCCAATGCCGTCAAGGTCGGCGACCACCTACGCGCAACGCTGGCGCGCGAGCTTGCAGGCGAAGCTGGCATCAAAGAGATTCGCGGTCGTGGCCTGATGCTGGGCATAGAGCTGACAGTACCCTGCGGTGAGCTGCTGAAGCGCGCGGCAGACAACGGCCTGCTGTTAAGCGTGACGGCTGACAGCGTGATCCGCCTGCTGCCATCGCTCACCATGATGATTGCCGAGGCCGACGAAGTGGTGGGCATACTGGCGCCGCTCATCAAGCAGATATTGAAAGAAAAAGCATGAGCACAACCGCCACACCGGAAAAAGCGATCAAACATTACCTCCAGTTCAGCGACCTGAATGCGGCTGAATACGCCTACCTCTTCGAGCGCGCAGCCCTCATCAAGAAAAAATTCAAGGCCTACGAAAAGCATCAACCCTTGATTGACCGCACGATGGCGATGATTTTTGAAAAAGCTTCCACCCGCACGCGCGTGAGCTTTGAGGCCGGCATGTACCAGTTAGGCGGTACGGTCGTTAACCTGACCACCGACAACAGCCAGTTGGGCCGTGCCGAACCGATTGAAGACAGCGCCAAAGTCATCAGCCGTATGGTGGACTTGGTGATGATTCGTACCTACGAGCAAACCAAGATAAACCGCTTTGCCAAGCATTCACGCGTGCCTGTCATCAACGGCCTGACGAACGAGTTTCACCCCTGCCAGATCCTCGCGGACATCTTCACCTACATCGAGTATCGCGGCTCCATCAAGGGCAAAACGGTGGCTTGGGTGGGTGACGGCAACAACATGGCCAACACCTGGCTGCAGGCCAGTGAAATTTTGGGCTTTAAAGTCCACCTCAGCACGCCGGGCGGCTACGAGGTTGACCAGTCCGTCGCAGGTATTCGCTCGGCTGAAAGCTACAAGGTTTTCAAAGACCCGATGCAAGCCTGCGCAGGTGCTGACCTGGTCACCACCGACGTCTGGACCAGCATGGGCTATGAGGCTGAAAACGAAGCCCGCAAAAAGGCTTTTGCCGACTGGTGCGTGGATACAGACATGATGAAGACCGCCAAGCCTGATGCCTTATTCATGCACTGCCTGCCCGCGCATCGCGGCGAAGAAGTCCAAGCCGATGTGATAGATGGCCCGCAGTCCGTCGTCTGGGACGAAGCCGAAAATCGTATGCATGTGCAAAAAGCGTTGATGGAATATTTGCTGCTGGGAAAACTCGACTGAAAAAGATCCGGTTTCAACCTCTTCCCACAAACGGCATCTTCGTTGCCATGATGGTCATAAACTGAACGTTGGTCGACAGCGGCAGCGCCGCCATATGCACCACGGCATCCGCCACTTCGTTCGCATCCATCATCGGCTCGATGGCAATCTCGCCGTTGGCTTGCGGCACGCCTTTGGCCATTTTTGCGGCCAGCTCGGTCATGGCATTGCCAATATCAATTTGCCCGCAGGCAATGTTGTACTTGCGGCCATCGAGCGAGATGGATTTGGTCAGCCCCGTGATGGCGTGCTTGGTCGATGTGTAGGGCGCTGAATTTGGCCGTGGCGCGTGGGCCGAGATGGAGCCGTTGTTGATAATGCGGCCACCCTGCGGCAACTGGTCTTTCATCAATTTAAAAGCGCTCTGGGCACACAGAAAAGAACCCGTCAGGTTGATGTTGACGATGTTCTGCTAGTTGTCAAAAGCGATGTCTTCAAAGCCGGTGCCAATGCCGCTCACGCCGGCGTTATTGAACAGCACGTCGATGCGGCCAAACACGTCCTTGACCTTTGCAAACAGCGCGGCCACTGATTCAGGTTTGCTGACATCCGTGGCAACCGCCAGCGCCCGGCTGCCAGCGCCAGATTCCAGGGCCACCGCTTGCAGCGGCTCGGCACGCCGCCCAGCCAGCACCACGCTGTAACCTTCGCGCAAGAACGCCAGCGCCACAGCCCTGCCAATACCAGTACCCGCGCCGGTTACCAGTGCAACCTTGTGGATGGCTTTGTCATTTGAGGTCATGGGATGCGTCTTTCTTTTGGATGAGTGTTGTCGGATTAAAAATCGCTTTTTCAAGCAGTGAATCACTGGTTTTTGGCCTGATTTGACTTCCATCAGCTTCAGAAGTCGTTTTTGAACATTTTTTGACCTGCTTTTAGGCCTATAGCCCAATAAATACGGGCGTGACATGCTACTGATTTAATAGCAGTCAACTTTCAAGGCGCTATGACCTGCAGCCCCTCAAAGTAATGCCGGAAGAACCCCGCATCACTCGTAATCAGCGCATCCGCCTGAACCAGTGCATGCGCCCCAATCAAAAAGTCTGGCGCTGTGCGCTCGCGCGGCCCTTTGTTTTTGGCATAACCCCGCATGATGCGCGCGGCTGCCAGCGCGGCATCCATCGACATCGGGTCGTGGTCTATCTGACAGTCTTGCAAAAAAGCATGCATATCTTGCGCGTCAGCAAAGTAGCGCCCCAGCTCGGCCACCACTACCGCGCATACGCACAACCCACCCGTAACAAGGGCCGCCTCAAGCGCACTTTGCGCAGCGCCCGCACCCGCAGCGCCTTTGACGATGTCAAACAGCACACTTGAATCAACGGCGGTCTTCACCGCTTAGGAGCTTTAAAAGGCACCGGCCTGCCACGTAGCTCAGACAAAGCCTCGCTGGTAGTCAAGCCATCGTCTTCGGCGTGACCCAGCCAGCGCTTCAGGTCAAGCTGCACCTGCTTTTCAATCACCAGCCGCCCACCCTCAACCCGCATCTGTAGCCGCGCCCCAGGCTTTAGGCCCAGCGCATCACGCGCTTCTTTAGGAATCACAATCTGGCCGCGCGCGGCAAGGGTTATGTCTAGGGTTGGCATGGTCTACTTTTTAAGTTTATTGCTTGAGTATACTTTTAAAAGTATGAATATAAAAATATGAAAACCAAGAAATGAAATTAGCCTGTCACTAAATATTCGATTTACCCGCTCGTGACCCTTACTGAATGAATGAGCACGTGAATAGTACGGTCAGCGCAGATTACTCGTTGAAGCGTCAGACGTTTAAACTCGAAACCCCGCTGTTTAACCAGCCGACAAAACAAAAGCGCACAAGCGCAAAACTTAAAGGAACCCTATGGGCGCGCAATGGAAAGCAAAAGGCAAAGACCTCGCGGCTAGTGCCAAGGGCAAGATATTTGGCAAGCTGGTCAAAGAGATCATGGTGGCGGCGCGTAGCGGGGCGGACCCTGCCGCCAACTCGCGTTTGCGCTTGGTGGTTGAGCAAGCGCGCAAGGTGTCGATGCCGAAAGAAACGCTAGACCGGGCACTGAAAAAAGGTGCGGGCATCGGCGCTGAGGCGGTCCACTATGAGCGCGTTATCTACGAAGGCTTTGCGCCGCACCAGGTGGCGGTAATGGTTGAATGCCTGACCGATAACGTCAAGCGCACTGCGCCTGAAATGCGGGTGCTGTTTCGCAAGGGGCAGCTTGGCAGTTCGGGCTCGGTGGCCTGGGACTTTGACCACCTGGGCATGATTGAGGCCGCGCCTAGCGCGCCTGATGCCGATGCAGAAACGGCGGCGATTGAAGCCGGTGCGCAAGACTTTGAGCCGGGCGAAGAAGAAGGCCACACGCTGTTTTTGACCGAGCCGACTGACCTTGACCTGGTCAGCCGCGCACTGCCTGCGCATGGCTTTACGGTGCTGTCAGTCAAGCTCGGCTACAAGCCGAAGAACCCGGTTGACCCTGCGTCTTTAAGCGCGTCAGACCTGGCAGAGGTGGAAAGCTTTTTAGCCGCCATTGATGCGAATGAAGATGTGCAAGAGGTCTATGTAGCGCTGGCTGGCTAAGCATCAAAAGGGCACTTCTATAAATTCATTTTTCGGGCGAATTGCGGCGTTGCGCGGTGCTCGAAATCCTCACGTACCTGAAGTACGTTCCGGTTCCTGTGCTCCGTGCGCCTTGCACTTCATCCCGAAAATCTGAATTTCTAAAAGCACCCAAAACAATCAGAAACACAACACCATGAACGACATCATCAGCAGCACCAAACCCGCCCTGCCCGACCACCTGTCCACCGACGTGCGCAGCCCTCACTTTGTGACGGCTATCTTTGAGCATGACATCGGCATTCGCTTTAATGACAAGGAACGTAGTGACGTGGCGGAGTACTGCATCAGCGAAGGCTGGG
>JBKJOH010000319.1:0-4370 GCA_046593295.1 Polaromonas sp.
CACTGCCCCGGTGGACAAGCCATCTCCGCAGCTGACCAGTTCTACAGCCTGGCGTTTTGATCTCGAAGCGCGGTCGCCACCTGTCTCCGCCCCTTGCTCACTATTGCGACAGAACCAAATTTAGGAGTCCAGCATGGAACAAGCCATTAAATTTGTGACATCGAGCAGGCAAGCCCCTCGAATCGTCGATACATCGAAGACGGCCCCAAGGCTTGATCCTGAAGTTGTTCGACAAGCATTCGATGCCAAGGCTGTTGGTTCAACTCAAGGACTCGACTTGTTTAGCCTTCGCGAAGCGATGACACGCATGCTTGCGTCAACCGGCGGGCGGCCAGGTATCGAAGGCGCAAACGATCAGGTGAAAATTCCACGCATCGAAGAGGACTGGGTCAAGATTGAGAAAATTTCTTCCGGCGCCTCAACGCTACAACGCAAACCATCGAACACGCAGACGGCAGCAATAATTTTGCACATGGCGCTCTCTCGAATCTCAAGTGCAGAGATCGAAAATGAGATGAAAAAGGCCTTCCGTTAAATCAAAGTTCAGCAGGAGCGGCTGGACGGGAAGGTCAGAGCTCGCGGTCGCTGCCCGTCGGTCAGCGCGTATTTCTTCGCCAAGTATGGAAGGTATCAGGCCCCCCATCTTGCAAAAAACCAGCCCGTAGGAGTCAAACGCCCAAGTCTCGCATTAGTGCATAGTTCGGAATAAGCCACATCGCAAGTCATCGCCAACAACCAAAGTTCCCACACCCCCGGCTACGCCCCGATTCTGTAGGGGGGTGCATTGCGCACCTTGCCGCTACAGCAGACGTGTTTACTTTTTCTGCGCCGCCAAAGCCAAGCCTTCCAACGCGGCCTGCTGCGGGTCGCTTGCCAGCGTCACTGCGCTGACTACGGCCACCCCATCGACACCACACGCCAACACGCCGGGCATACGCGCCAGCGAAATGCCGCCTATGGCCACCACGGGTATCGCCGGGTGAAGCGCGGCAGACTTGGCCCAAGTAGCCAGGCGCTCCAGGCCCACGGGCTCGTAGGGCATGACCTTGAGCGTGGTCGGGTAGATCGGGCCAATCGCCAGGTAAGAGGGTTGCACGGCTTTAGCGCGCGCCAGCTCGGCGGGTGTGTGGGTGCTGAGGCCCAGGCGCAGGCCTGCCCTTTTGAGTTCAGGCAAGGCGGCGATGTCGGCACCTTCCGCATGGGTCAGGTCTTCCTGACCGAGATGCACGCCATAGGCGTTCTCGGCAAGCGCGAGTTGCCAGTGGTCGTTGATGAAGACCTGCGCACCCGGTACTTTGCTGCCTGCAGCGACCGCTGCACGTATCTGCGCGGCAATTTCATCTGGTGTGTGGTCTGCCGCCTTGATGCGCAACTGAATGGTGCGAACACCCCAGCCCAGCAGGCGCTCTACCCACTCAGTGGTGGGAACGACCGGGTAAAAACCGATGGGGCCTGTCAGCGGCGCAAACGATTTTGAATTCATGGTGCGTGCCAAAAGGGCATGCCGACTGTGGCAGTCGAGGCCTGCGCCGCAGCGCGCTCGGGCATCGGTGTTGACTCATAAGCTGCGCGCCCGGCTGCCACACCATCCGCAAACGCGCGCGCCATGCGCACGGGGTCACCGGCCTGTGCCACGGCGGTGTTGAGCAGCACCGCGTCAAAGCCCAGCTCCATCACCTGTGCGGCGTGTGACGGTCTGCCGAGCCCGGCATCGACCACCAGCACGGCATCGGGTAAGCGATGCCGCATGGTCTCCAGCGCGAAGGGGTTCAACGGGCCACGGCCTGTACCAATCGGCGCGGCCCAAGGCATGATGGCAGCGCAACCAGCATCACGCAGGCGCTGCGCCATCACCAGGTCATCAGTGGTGTAGGCAAATACATCAAAACCGTCTTTGGCCAACACGCTTGCAGCAAGCAGTGTTGCCTGTGTGTCGGGCTGTAGCGTGTAGTCGTCGCCAATCACTTCCAGCTTGATCCAGGTGGTGCCAAAAATCTCGCGCGCCATCTGCGCCAGCGTGATGGCTTCTTCCGCGCTGTGGCAGCCTGCGGTGTTGGGCAATATGCGGCAACCCATGCTTTGAACGCGCTGCCAGAAGCTGTTGCCGCCGCCGCTTTCAGGTTGCAGGCGGCGCAAGCCAACCGTCAGCACTTCGCATCCGCTGGCCTGCACCGCATCGCTTAAAACCTGTGGCGACGGGTAATGCGAGGTGCCAAGAAAAAACCGGCTTTGCAGTGTGGTGCCTGCGACTTGCCAAGGGGTGCCGTGGGTGATGGTGTTTGTCATGGTTAACCTCCGGCGATGGGTGTGATGACATCAATGCGGTCGCCTGCTTGCAAAGCGCGATCAGGCCACTGCGGGCGCGGCACAAAGGTGTTGTTGATGGCGCAGGCAAAGGCGTTTTTAAAGTCGTAGCCCTGCGCTTGCAGCAATGCGTGCAAGGTGGCTGCATCAGTCGCCATGCGCTTGCCGTTCAATGAAATGTTCAATAGCGTCATTGCGTTTGATTCGTTCATGCCAACAGTTTACGCACCAAATCGTCCACCAGTGCTGGGGCACACAAGTAGCCGTGGCGGTACAAGCCGTTGATGTGCCACACGCATTCATGCAGCGCAATGGCCGGGCGGTGGTCATCGAACGCTGGGCGTAGCGCAGCGGACAGCCGATGTATGCGCGCTTCGCCGAACGCGGGGTGCAGACTGTGCAGCGCACTGGCCAGCTCCAGCATGGAGCGCACGGTGGGCGGCCCGGCATCTTCTGATTCAAGCTCGGTCGCACCGACCACAAACTGGTTGCCGGGGCGCGGCGCAACATACAACTGATAGCGCGGATGCATCAGGCGCACCGGGCGCTGCAAGCTCACACCGGCGCATTCAACCCGCAGCACTTCACCACGCACGCCACGCAGCTGCGGCAAGGCGCTTTTGCTACCAACACCGCGTGCATCAACAGCCATATCCACCGCATGGGCTTGCCCTGCGCAGACGATGCGCCCGGCTTCAATGCGGTCAACGCTCTGTCCTTCATGCCACTGCACGCCGAGGCGGTCTATCTCGCTAGCCAGCGCCGCCAGCAACTGGTCGTTGGCAAGCTGACCTTCGCCTTCAAGATACAGGCCTTTGTTAAAACGTCCGGCCAATAGGGGTTCGTACTGGGCAAGGCTTGCAGCATCCAGCGCATGAACTTGCGATTTGCAAGCATCGGGCAGCTTGTGGTGCAGCAGCCGTGTGAAGTGCTCCAGGGAAGCCTGGTCTTGCTGGTGCGCAATCACCAGCGTGCCTTCTTGTCGAAAGTAAATCTCTCTGCCGGTCAGAAAGGTAAGTTCTGCAATCCAGGTCGGCCAAAGTTGCATAGAGCGCTGGCCCAACTCAAACACTGCATCATCAGACACCGCCAGCTCTGCCAGCGGCGACAACATGGCTGCTGCGGTCTGTGATGCGGTATTTAAATCGTCGCGCTGGCGCGCATCAAACAAACTCACACGGCAGCCCGCGCGCGCCAGCCGCCACGCCAAGGCGCGACCAGCTAGGCCTGCGCCTGCTATGCCGATGTGAAACGGGTTCATTCGATGATGATTTTCTGTGCTCCCTCTCCTCTTGGGAGAGGGGATAAGAGCAGCGGCCCTGTCAACATCACGAGTAGATTTCGCTCCCACCCTTGCGAAACTCCTCGGCCTTTTCTTCAAAACTTGCCTCAACTGCATTTGGAATTTGCTTGATAGCGATCACACCGGGTTTGGCCAAAGTGGTGGTCTGAGGGTTCAGCCGCGCAAACTCGCGCACCTCTTGCGAGATTTTCATCGAGCAAAACTTCGGCCCGCACATCGAGCAAAAATGCGCCACCTTGGCGTTTTCTTTGGGCAGCGTTTCGTCGTGATACGCCATCGCGGTGTCGGGGTCAATCGCCAATCTGAACTGGTCTTCCCATCTGAACTCAAAGCGTGCTTTTGACACCGCGTTGTCCCACATCTGCGCGCCGGGGTAGCCCTTGGCCAAGTCACCGGCGTGGGCTGCAATCTTGTAGGCGATCAGGCCCTGTTTCACGTCGTCGCGGTTCGGCAGACCGAGGTGCTCTTTCGGCGTCACATAACAGAGCATCGCTGTGCCGTACCAGCCAATATTGGCTGCGCCCATCGCTGATGAAATGTGGTCGTAGCCGGGCGAGATGTCGGTAATCAAGGGGCCGAGCGTGTAGAACGGCGCTTCAAAGCAAGCTTCCAGTTGCTTCTCGACGTTTTCCTTAACTAGCTGCAGCGGCACATGGCCGGGGCCTTCAATCATTACCTGTACGTCGTGTTTCCAGGCGATTTGCGTCAGCTCACCCAAGGTGTGCAGCTCGGCAAATTGTGCTTCGTCATTGGCGTCGGCAAT
>JBKJOH010000007.1:0-3777 GCA_046593295.1 Polaromonas sp.
TTGAAAATCTTGTGGCGGCAGTGTTCGCTGTTGGCCTGGGCAAACATCATCAGCTCGACATCGGTCGGGTTGCGCCTGAGCAGGGTGAAGGCGTTGACCAGGTAGTCAATTTCATCAACCGCCAATGCCAGGCCAAATTCGGTGTTAGCAGCTTCAAGAGCAGCCTTGCCCCCCACCAGAACGTCAATCGTCAGCAGCGCTGCAGCTTGTAGCTCGGTAAAAAGCTTAGCCGCCTCAGTGCGTGTAGACATCACGCTTTCAGTCATGCGGTCATGCAACAAAGCCGCTACCTGCCGGGTCTGGCTCTCGGTCAAAACGGCTTTACCCAGTAATTGCGATTTGAAGGTGATTTGATATTCGGTGATGCGCTCTATGCGCTTGATTCTCAAGCCGCCAAAACCGCAATTGCGGGCGATGTCTGTGGCCTTGGAGGCCCACGGCGATAGCGTGCCAAAGCGCGGCGTCACGACAAACAGCGGGCCGAGGACTGAACTGGCCACTGATGCCGGGGACGGTTCGCCGTAGGTCAGCAAAGCCGTCAGGCGGGTTTTCTCAAACCCGCTGGGCGGCACGTCAGTCGCCACCAGATGCACAAAGCGCGCATGAATCCCAGAGATTTTCTCGTTAATGGCTTGCAGGCGGGGAAGAAGTTGCTGGACGCGGAAGTCGCTCAGGGCATTGATACCGTCAGGCTCGCCCGCAAAAGTCGTAATAGTCAAGGTCACGGTAGCAGTGGCTTTATGGTTTTGGGGTGGACTGAGCAACTGATTTTACCTGCGGGTGTGTTGTGGCTACGGTGGGATAATGGGGGCATGAGTATTACCTACAAAGATGCAGCAGGCGTGGCGGGGATGCGGGTTGCGGGCCGCCTGGCTTCCGAGCTGCTTGACTACCTGACTCCTTTTGTCAAACCCGGTGTCACGACCAACGAGATTGATCGCCTGGCACACGACTACATGACGCAGGTGCAATACACCATTCCGGCCAGGCTGGTCTACCAGCCGCCGTGCTATTCGCCCTACCCCAAGTCGCTCTGCACGTCCGTCAACCACCAAGTCTGCCACGGCGTGCCGAACGACAAGCCGCTTAAAAAAAGCGACATTGTGAACATCGACGTGACAGTCATTACCAAGGATGGCTGGCACGGTGACAGCAGCCGCATGTTCATGGTCGGCGAGGTGTCGATTGCCGCCAAGCGGCTGTGCCACATCACCTACGAGGCCATGTGGCACGGCATCATGCGCGTCAAACCCGGTGTGCGGCTGGGCGACATTGGTTTTGCGATCCAGCAGTTTGCTGAACGGCAAGGTTTTTCAATCGTGCGAGAGTTTTGTGGCCACGGCATAGGCAACAAGTTTCACGAAGAGCCGCAAGTGCTGCACTATGGCCGCCCTGGCACTCTTGCAGAGCTTAAGCCGGGCATGACCTTCACGATTGAACCGATGATCAACGCTGGCAAGCGCGACATCAAGGATGGTCCCGAAAAAGACGGCTGGAGCATCGTGACACGCGACCATTCGCTGTCGGCGCAATGGGAGCATACGGTGCTGGTAACAGACACCGGCTATGAGGTACTGACCGTCTCAAAAAACAGCCCACCCATTCCAGCCTTCGTTCCCCAATAACTCCTGATTCATCCACCGAAGGGCATCACATGACCGATCTGGCGCAGGTACGGGATCACTATCGGGCTGGCAAAACTGCGCTTTTGGAATCCTTAGCAGCCAGCGGTTCATCTACACGTGGTATCCATCAAGTACTACAAAAATTGACGCGCCACACCGATGCCACCTTGGAATTGTTGTGGGAGATAGCGGGTTTCCCGCTAGATGCCGGCCTGGTCGCCGCAGGCGGGTTTGGCCGGGGCGAGCTGTTTCCCCATTCCGACGTGGACGTGGTGCTGCTGCTGCCAGACAACGCCAGGGCCGAGACTGACCCCGCGCTGAAAGCCAAAATCGAGAGCTTCATCAGCAATTGCTGGGACAGCGGTCTGGAGATCGCCCCGAGCGTGCGTACGGTGGCCGATTGCGTCGAAGAAGCCGCTAAAGATGTCACGGTGCAGACCTCATTACTTGAAGCGCGCCTGGTTGCTGGCGACAAAAAGAACTTTGTGCGCTTGACCAAGCAACTGGCCGAGGTACTTGACCCGAAAGCCTTCTTTGTGGCCAAAACGCTGGAGCTACAGCAACGCCACAACAAATTTGAAAACACGCCTTATTCGCTGGAGCCGAACTGTAAGGAGTCACCGGGCGGCCTGCGCGACCTACAGGTCATCCTGTGGGTTGCTAGGGCTGCCGGGCTTGGCAAATCCTGGGACGAGCTGGCCAGAAGCGGCCTGGCCACGGCATTCGAGGTGCGGCAAATCAAGGCCAATGAGGCCCTTTTATGCCTGATACGCGCCCGCCTGCACATCATCGCTGGGCGCCGCGAAGACCGGCTGGTGTTTGACCTGCAAACGGCGGTTGCTGAGTCTTTTGGCTATTCAGCAGAGTCAGAAGGTAACAAGCTTCGGCGCCGGGCCAGCGAAGCGCTGATGCGGCGCTACTACTGGGCGGCCAAGGCAGTGACCCAGCTTAATCAGATACTGCTGCTCAACATCGAGGAAAGGCTCAATCCGAGTAGCTATCCGCCGCGTCCCATCAATGAGAGGTTTTCCGACAAGGCCGGCATGCTTGAGGTTGCCAGCGACGATTTGTATCAGCGCGAACCGCACGCCATTCTTGAGACTTTCCTGCTTTATGAAACCACCATAGGCATCAGAGGCCTGTCTGCACGTACCCTGCGAGCCTTGTACAACGCCCGTGGGGTCATGAACGGCAAGTTTCGCAGTGACCCCGCCAACAGGGATATGTTCAGGCGCATCCTGCAGCAGCCGGAGGGCATCACCCACGCCATGCGTCTGATGAACCAGACCTCTGTTTTGGGGCGTTACCTGTGGGTGTTCCGCAAAATCGTCGGGCAAATGCAGCACGACCTGTTTCATGTCTACACAGTGGATCAGCACATCCTGATGGTGCTGCGCAACGTGCGCCGGTTTTTCATGGCCGAGCACTCGCATGAATACCCGATGTGCTCACAGCTCGCTGCCGGCTGGGACAAGCCCTGGATACTGTACGTTGCAGCCCTATTTCACGACATTGCCAAAGGCCGTGGCGGCGACCATTCAGAGCTGGGCTGCAAGGACGTCCGGGTATTTTGCCGTCAGCACGGCATTGCCCCTGAAGACGCAAAGCTGGCGGAGTTCCTGGTCGGCGAGCACCTGAGCATGAGCCGGATTGCCCAGAAGGAAGACCTGAGTGACCCTGCAGTCATCGCCGCGTTTGCCAGGCGAGTGGGCAACGAGCGCTACCTAACTGCCCTTTATTTGCTGACGGTAGCCGACATACGCGGTACCAGCCCCAAGGTCTGGAATGCCTGGAAGGGCAAGCTGCTGGAAGACCTTTACCGCTACACCTTGCGCGCGCTGGGCGGCAGGGCACCTGATGCTGATGCGGAAATAGAGGCCCGCAAGCGCGAGGCATTGACTACCCTGGCCTTGCACGCCGAGCCGTTCGAAGGCCACAAGGCCTTGTGGGACACGCTCGACGTGAGCTACTTCATGCGCCACGACGCTTCCGACATTGCCTGGCACGCAAGGCAGTTGTCGCGCCACGTCGGCAAAGCGAAAGCGATTGTGCGGGCGCGCCTTTCATCTGCTGGCGAAGGCATGCAGGTACTGCTCTACACGCCTGATGTGCCGGATCTTTTTGCACGTATCTGCGGTTACTTCGACCAGGC
>JBKJOH010000009.1:0-3510 GCA_046593295.1 Polaromonas sp.
ACAAAATCGTCACCTGGATTGGCATTTGCGACGGCAACATGCAGGAAGGCAGCTTCAGGTGTGATGCTAACGTATCGGTGCGCAAACCGGGTGCAGAGCTGGGTACGCGCCGCGAGATTAAAAACCTGAACAGCTTCAAGTTCATGCAGCAGGCAATGGACTATGAAATCCGCTGGCAGATCGAGCAGATCGAGGACGGTCACGCGATTCAACAAGCAACGGTGCTGTTTGACCCCGACACGGGTGAGACGCGCGCCATGCGCAGCAAGGAAGATGCGGCCGACTACCGCTATTTCCCAGACCCGGATTTGCCGCCGTTGGTGATTTCGCGCGAGTGGGTGGAGGAGACGCGGGCAGAAATGCCAGAGCTCCCACGCGAACTCGCAGATCAATACGTTGCCGATTACGGTCTTACGCCGTATCTCGCGGCGCAGGTAACTAGTTCGTATGCAAAAGCAATGCTGTTTGAATCAGCCAGTATTCGCAACGGTGACATCGAAGCCATTCCTGCGACACGACTAAGTGATAGAAGTTTTCTGAATGCGTTTGTAAGGCGCATTGCGGTCTGGGTCTCCGGTGAAGTTAGCCGGAAGATGAATGAAAGCGACGGGCCTGAATGGCAGTTTTGGATAAACGGGGATACCCTTGGTCGGATCGCTCTTCGCGAGCACGATGGCGTTATCTCCAGCAAAGCCGCCAAAGCATTGTTTGAACAGGTGTGGGATGAAGACCGGCAAAATCAGTCTTGCCGACCGCCAAGTGATATCGATGTCTTAATCGAGACTCAAAGCCTGAAACAGATGAGCGACTCCAGCGAACTCGAAAAAATCATCGACGCAGTTCTAGCCGCCAACGCCAAAAACGTAGAAGAAGTCCGCGCAGGCAACACCAAGGCCATGAACGCTTTGGTAGGCCAGGCCATGAAGGCCACCAAAGGCAAGGCCAACCCGGCGCAGGTCAATGAGTTGCTAAAGAAAAAGCTCGGTTAAAGCTACTTCTTCAAATCAGGCCCGGCGGTTGTCGACACGCCCATCTGCGCCCACAACTGTTTGAGCTTGACGACTTCTTCGTCAAAGCGCTGGTTGACGCGCCGTCGCTCCAGGTCTGGTCGACGACGAAGCGCTTTTGCACGGCCACATTGCTGTCGTTTTGTTCCACCCTGCGTTTCAGGGGTGGCGGCACTTTACCTAAATCCTTTTTGTAAAACTCGAGCTCGAGGTTGATCTCTTTGCGCTGCTCGGCAAGCTCAAGCACTCTTTTGCCTGCAACCTTGCTGCCTTCATCTAACTGTGCCAGTACTGAAGTGCGCTCGGCATCATGCGCCTGCCAATTGGGGTAGCGCAGCAGCAGGGCGCGGTCACGGCGCTTTTCCTCGGCAGCGGCAACACGGGCCTCTGCGGCAGCTTTTTCCTTGTCTTCCAATGCTACGCGCTCCCGCGCTGTCAGGGTCGGGCCGATCACGCGCCTGACGGTGCCGGAAGGTGTGATTTCGTTTTGCGTGCGGTCCATGCATTCGGCAATCGGTCGGTCCGAGGTGATGCGGCGACCCTTGGCATCGGTGCAGGTGTAAATGCCCTGGGCCATGGCAGCGCAGGGCAGTAGCAGCGTCATGGCCCAGCCCGTCGTCATCGCCTTGAATACGGTTGTCGAAAGCACTTGTGTCTCAATTCACGCCGTAGCGTTCTCTGTAGGCCAATACCGCATGGTAATGCGCGCGCAGTGCGTCACCGTCTTGCGTTGCCAGATATTGAAGCAAGTCGGTCAGGCGGGCAATCGCGCAGACCTGCAAGCCGATCTGGTTGGTGACATATTGCACAGCGCTCCAGGCAACGTCAAGACCGTTTTCAGTGGCTTTTTCCTGCCGGTCCAGCGCAATTACCACGGCATGGGGAATCGCCCCTGCGGCCTTGATAATGGCAATCGACTCGCGCACGGCGGTGCCGGCAGACATCACGTCGTCCACAATCAGCACCCGGCCCTTGACCGGCGCTCCGACCAGCGAGCCGCCCTCGCCGTGGTCTTTGGCTTCCTTGCGGTTGTAGGCAAACGGCAGGTTGCGGCCCAGCCGGGCCAGCTCGATGGACACCGCCACCGCCAGCGGAATGCCCTTGTAGGCGGGGCCGAAAATCATGTCGAACTGTAGCCCGCTAGCCTTTTCTTCAGCCAGCAACTGGCGCGCATAAAATTGCGCCAGACGACCCATCTTGGCGCCGTCGTCAAACAAACCCGCATTGAAAAAGTAAGGGCTCAGGCGACCGGCCTTGGTCTTGAATTCGCCAAAACGCAGCACACCGGATTCAACCGCAAACTGCACGAACTCAAGCGCCAAGCTGCTTGACTCCGTACTTACCGCTGCAATGCTCATTGGAAGCCCCATGTTTAAATTATCAAGCCTCAATCTCAACGGCATACGCTCTGCGGCCAGCAAGGGCGTTGAGGGCTGGCTGGCAGAGGCCAGACCAGATTGTATTTGTGTGCAGGAACTAAAAGCACAGGCAGCTGATGTAGAAGGCCGATTTGAGGAAATGGCCGGGCTCAAAGGGCATTTTCATTTTGCCGAGAAAAAGGGCTACTCAGGCGTGGCCGTCTACACCCGGCATGAGCCGAGCGACGTAATCGTCGGCTACGGCTCCAGCGAATTTGATCTAGAGGGCCGCTACGTCGAGCTGCGCTTTGACCGGCCAGCCCGCAAGCACGCACCCAAGTTGTCCATCATCAGCGCCTACTTCCCCAGCGGCTCGTCAGGTGAAGAACGCCAGGCCGCCAAGTTTCGTTTTCTGGCCGAGTTTTACCCGCGTCTGGCGGCACTGAAACAGGAACGCGATTTTGTGCTCTGCGGCGACATCAACATCGCGCATCAGGAAATCGATTTGAAAAACTTCAAGGGCAATAAAAAGAACAGCGGCTTTTTGCCCGAAGAGCGTGCCTGGATAACGGAGCTGTTGCGCTCTGATGTTGCAGATGCCAACAAAGCTGCCGACAAATTAACAAGCACGGGCGGCGGCATGGTCGATGTCTACCGCAAGCTCAAGCCCAGCACCACCGACGAGGCCTACACATGGTGGAGCAACCGCGGCCAGGCCTATGCCAAAAACGTCGGCTGGCGGCTCGACTACCACCTGGCCACACCAGCGATGGCCGCGCTGGCAAAAACCGAGCACATCTACAAAGCGCAAAAGTTTTCAGACCACGCACCAATTACGGTGGATTACAACTTTGCGATTTAGACACCCAAAAAGTTCTGGAAGTGCTTAAAAAACAAGCAGCCCCCCACCAAATCCCGAAAAATCAGGACTTGCGGGCGCTCTGGTACAGGCCCTGCACCTTGGGCACATTGGCTTGCAACTGCTGAATGCGCTGCGGGCCTGAGGGGTGGGTGGACAAAAAGCTGGGGCCACTGGCACCGCCGCCAGACTGGGCCATTTTTTCCCACAGACTGACGGCTGCCTGTGGGTTGTAGCCCGCGCGTGCGGCGAGCTCCAAGCCGACCAGGTCGGCATCGGTTTCGTC
>JBKJOH010000074.1:0-3501 GCA_046593295.1 Polaromonas sp.
AATCACATCGTCAATTCCCATCGCGACCATAGAACCCTACAGCGTGCCGCAGCCGTTCCGCGAGCAGCGCGATGCCGATGGGCGGCGCATCTCGGTCACGTTCGAGTCCGGACAGGGCCAGCCCGCCGCGCCTGTCGGCGATTGCTGGCTTGTCGCGCTGGATGGCTCAGGGCACTCGCTGCATGCGCTGGCACAGGCCAGGCGCCTGGCGACCGAGAGCGGTGTACATGCGCTTGATCTTGTGAACGTCCAGCACTGGCTAAGCAAAGAAGCCGCCGAAGTAGCGCTGCCGCGGCGCGGCTGGGCAGCCTGCGTGGACGCCTGCGCTAGGCTCGATGCCAATCGGCTCGGGTGGCGGCTTCATGTGCTGATGGGCGAACCCGCGGCGCGCATCGTCGAACTCGCTGGGACCCTCGGCAGCCGCGGCATCGTCATCGGCGCACGCGGCCTGACGACCGGCGAAGCCCTGTTGCTCGGCTCCGTGGCCCAGCAGGTGATTCACACGTTCCGGGGTGCCGTGCTCGTCGTACGTGAACCCGCAACCCTGGAGGAAAATGCACCATGATGAAAGTACTCGTTCCCGTGGACGGTTCCAGCAACTCCCGGCATGCCGTGCGCCATGTCGTCAGCGAGTTCCAGAGCAACCCGGCGATGGACATCCATCTGCTCAACGTCCAGCCCCCGTTTTCCCGGTACATCTCTCGCTTTGTGGACAGAAAGACTATCAAGGCCGCGCACAACGAGAAATCGGAGAAGGCGTTGCAATCGAGCAGACAGATGCTCGACGAAGCGGGCGCACCCTACGCGGTGCACCTCGCCGTCGGAGAAAGGGCGACTTCGATCGCGGAGGCCGTCCGGCAATTGGGATGCGACCGCATCGTCATCGGCACCGCGCGCAAGAACTCGCTGATCAGAACCGTCGAGGGCTCCATTACCAACAAGGTGCTCGAGCTGACGACCGTGCCGGTCGTCGTGATCGCTGGCGACCCGGCATCGAAGGTGGAGCGCTACGGCATTCCGGTCGGCATCGGTGCCGGGCTGGCATGGCTGGCGGTCGCTGCTGCAGATTGACGCGCCCCGCCCCCCCGTCATCCCGCCGGCCTTCACTGCTTCTTCGCTAACCAACCCAGCGGCGTGCGTTGTGCCAGAGCTGCATCCATGGGCTGTGGGCGCTGCTGTCCAGCGGGGTCCAGCTCATCTGGATGTTGCGGAACACGCGCTCCGGGTGCGGCATCATCGCGGTGAAGCGGCCATCAAGCGTGGTCACGGCCGTCAAACCATCGGGGCTGCCGTTGGGGTTGGCCGGGTAGCCTGCTGCTGGCTTGCCATGGTTGTCGGTAAAACGCATCGCCGCAATGGCTTTGCCCGCATCACCACGGCCACCCAATTTCTTTTCGAAATTGGCAAACCCTTCGCCATGCGCAACCGCAATTGGCAGGCGGCTGCCAGCCATGTCTTTAAAGAACAGACTGGGTGATTCGAGCACCTCGACCTGGCTCAGGCGTGCTTCAAAACGTTCGCTGCGGTTGGTCGTGAAACGTGGCCATGCCTGGGCACCTGGAATGATGCCGGCCAGCTCGGCAAACATCTGGCAGCCGTTGCAAACGCCCAGCCCAAAGGTGTCATCGCGTCCAAAGAAGGCCTTGAATTGCGTTGCCAGCACCTCGTTAAAGGTGATCGAGCGGGCCCAGCCTATGCCCGCGCCCAGCGTGTCGCCGTAGCTGAAGCCGCCGCAGGCCACCACGCCCTTGAAGTCGGCCAGTTGTGCCCGGCCGGTTTGCAGATCCGTCATGTGTACGTCAAAGGCTTCAAAACCGGCCTGTGTGAAAGCGTAGGCCATTTCGATGTGCGAATTAACGCCCTGCTCTCGCAGCACGGCAACTCTTGGTTTAGAGAGATTCAAATACGGGGCCGGGAGCCCCTCACCCCTGCCCTCTCCCGAAGGGCGAGGGAGAAAGACATGTAAGCCCGGATTGGCCGGGTCGCCGACTGCTGCGTGTTCTGCGTCAGCACCCTGGGGGTTGTCACGCTGCTGGCAAATCTTCCAGCTGACCGAATCCCAGACCTGATGCAGGTCTTGCAGTTTGGCCTTGAACACCGCTTTGGTGTCGCGCCAAACCTGGACTTCGCCTTTGCCGACCTCCAGCGCCGCGTGCTCTGGGCGGGTCTTGCCGATGAAGTGGCTGAACTTTGACAGACCATGCTCGCGCAGTGTTTGCATGACCTCGTTGCGCACGGATGTAGCCACCTGAATCACAGCGCCGAGCTCTTCATTGAACAGCGCTTTCAAGGTCAGCTCATCGCGCCGCGCACCGACCTGTGATGCCCAGTTCTTGCTGTCGCCAGTGTCCATGCGGCTGTCGCTGATGCCGTCGCCTTCGACCAGCAGCATGTCGATGTTGAGCGAGATGCCGACGTTGCCGGCAAACGCCATTTCGCACGCGCAGGCAAACAGGCCACCGTCGCTACGGTCGTGATAGGCCAGGATTTGCCCCTGTGTGCGCAAGGCGTTGATCGCCTTGACCAGATTCACCAGGTCTTTCGGGTCATCCAGGTCGGGGGCCGCACCGCCCTCAAGCTCCAGGCTTTGCGCCAGGATGGAAGCGCCCATGCGCATCTGGCCTTTGCCGAGGTCAATCAGAATCAGCGTGGTGTCGGCCTCTTGCGCATTCAACTGCGGGGTCAGCGTGCCGCGCACGTCAGCCAGCGTCGCAAAGGCGCTGACGATCAGCGAAACCGGCGAGGTTACTTTTTTGCTGACTTTTTCACTGCCCTTTTCATTGTTTGTATGGCCGCTCCAGACCGTACGCATTGACAGCGAATCCTTGCCGACCGGAATCGACACGCCCAACGCCGGGCAAAGCTCCATGCCCACCGCCTTGACGGTTTCATAAAGCGCCGCGTCCTGCCCTGGCTCGCCGCAAGCGGCCATCCAGTTGGCGGACAACTTGACGCGCGGCAGATCAATCGGTGCGGCCAGCAGATTGGTGATGGCCTCGGCGACGGCCATACGGCCCGATGCTGCGGCGTTGACAACTGCGAGTGGCGTGCGTTCGCCCATGCTCATGGCCTCGCCTGCAAAGCCCTGGTAGTCGGCCAGCGTGACGGCGCAATCAGCTACCGGCACCTGCCACGGGCCAACCATTTGGTCGCGGTGCGTCAGGCCGCCCACGGTGCGGTCGCCAATGGTGATTAAAAATCGTTTGGAAGCAACCGTTGGATGGCTGAGTACGGCTATGGCGCTTTTTTGCAGGTCAACAGCTGTCAGATCCATTGGCTTGACGCTGTGCTTCAAGCTGGTCACGTCGCGGTGCATTTTTGGTGGCTTGCCGAGCAACACGTTCATGGGCATGTTTACGGGGAAGGATGCGGAGAGGCTCTCACCCCTGCCCTCTCCCAAAGGGCGAGGGAGTAATGCGGATTCGCTCCCTCGCCCCCCTGGGGAGAGGGCTGGGGTGAGGGGGCGTTCCACAACCCGCTCATCCACTGCCCCACCAGTTC
>JBKJOH010000053.1:0-6375 GCA_046593295.1 Polaromonas sp.
CTATACCAATAGGCGCTTTAAGGGTGATGTCTATCAACTCACCGGCAAAGCGATCAAAATCTTTCTCACTGCGCAGCGGCCTGTCGATTCCGGGCGAGCTAACCTCAAGCCGGGAATACGCCGCACCGTCGACTTCCAGCACAAACTGCAGCTGGCGCGTGACTTTTTCACAATCTTCAGCATTGATGAACTGTTCGGCTTGCGCAACATACGGCATGTCAATCGTCACGCGCAACAAACCACCACCGGTGCGTTCAATGTCAACCAAGTCATAACCCAGTCCGGTGACGGTTTGTTCAATCGTTTCGTTGGTACTTTGCGCGGCCATTCAAGATCAAAAAAATGCAGTATTCAAAAACAAACGCCCAAAAAAAATGGGCGGTGAAAACCCGCCCATTTGGTCGTGAAGTTCGCATTCTAACCCCTTAACCCCACCAGCGCTTGGGTATAGGGGTGCTGCGGCGCTTTTAATATGGCGCTTACAGGCCCTGCTTCAACCACCACTCCGTCCTTCATCACCATAACCTGATGCGCCATGGCGGCAATCACATCCACATCGTGCGTGATGAGCAAGTAGCTCAAACCGCGCTCTCGTTGCAATCTTTGCAACAGCTGCAAAACCTGTTTCTGGATGGTTACATCCAGTGCGCTGGTCGGTTCGTCCAGCACCAACAGTTGCGGTTCAACCATCAGCGCCCGCGCAATGGCGATACGCTGCCTCTGCCCGCCCGAAAACTCGTGCGGATAGCGCTGCAACAGGCCGACAAACTGAGCCTCTGACATGCCAACGTCGGCCAATGACTGCAGCACCCGTTGCTGGCGCTCTACAGCGCTCAGGCCGGGCTGGTACACCCGCAGGCCCTCGCCAACAATTTCTTCAATCGTCATGCGCGGCGACAGCGATGAAAACGGGTCCTGAAACACCACCTGCATCGTCTGACGTATGGCCTTGTTAGCGGCTGAATGACGGCTCCAGGCCTTGCCTATCACCTCCAGTTGGCCTTCATGCGGATGCAGGCCCAGCGCCGCCAGCGCCAGACTGGACTTGCCGGAACCCGACTCACCCATCACGCCCAGCGTTTGTCCAGCCGGAATCTCAAAACTGGCACCCTGCACCGCCACAAACCGGCCTGCCTTGAACCAGCCTTTAAACCCCGGTATGGAAACCGCATAGCTGACGCGCAGGTCTTTGGCCTTCATCACGGCGGGCAGTGACAGGTCTGGCTGCGCCTCCTGCACATCGCGTGTCGGCGTGCTGTCGATCAGACAGCGGGTGTAGGCGTGCTGCGGATTGCTGAAAACTTCGTCAACCGCGCCATGCTCGACGATGTAGCCGTTTTCCATCACCGCCACCCGCGTCGCAAAACGCCGCACCAAGTTCAGGTCGTGCGTGATCATCAGCACAGCCATGCCATTTTTTTGCTGCAACTCAGCCAGCAAATCAAGGATTTTGCTGCGCACCGTCACGTCAAGCGCCGTGGTTGGCTCATCGGCCAGCAATAGCCGTGGCTTGCAGGCCAGCGCCATGGCGATCATGGCCCGCTGGCGCTGGCCACCTGAGAGCTGGTGCGGAAAGGAGCGCGCCCGCCTTTCGGGCTCGGCAATACCCGTATCTGCTAGCAATTTAATAGCAGCTAGCGCTGATTCTGATTGGGTCATACCCATTTTTAGCTGCAAAACCTCGGCAATCTGGTCGCCCACACTGAAAAGCGGATTCAGTGCCGTCATCGGCTCCTGAAAAATCATCGAAATATCCTGCCCGCGAATGCCGCGCAGCTGACGCTCCGGGATAGCCAGCAAATCGACTTCGCCCTCACGCCCTTGAAACACAGCGCTGCCGCCCAGCGATGCGTTTTGCACCAGCCGCAGCAGGCTCAAGGCAGTAACTGTTTTGCCCGAGCCTGACTCGCCAACCAGTGCCAGCTTTTCGCCGCCCGCTATTGAAAAGTCAATGCCGCGGACGACCTCTTTACCCGCGAAAGAAACGCTCAGGCCTTTGACTTCGAGAAGGGGTTTTTTCATGCCTGATCCGATTTTCGCGGGTCTAGCGCATCGCGCAGCGCATCACCCATAAAAGTCAGTAGCAGTAAGGTGATGACCAGCACCGCAAAGGTTGAAAGCGATATCCACCAGGCATCAATATTCGCCTTGCCCTGGTTGAGCAATTCGCCAAGCGATGGCGTGCCCGGCGGTACGCCCAGGCCCAGAAAATCCAGCGCAGTCAGCGCCAGAATGGCGGCACTCATGCGAAACGGCAGGAAAGTGACGACCGGTGTCATGCTGTTGGGCAGTATGTGCCGCCACATGATGTGCAGATTGCTCACGCCCAGCGCTTTTGCGGCACGTACATAGTCCAACTGGCGGTTACGCAAAAACTCGGCCCGCACATAGTCCGACAGGCCCATCCAGCCGAAGAGACTGAGCAAAAACAGCAGCAGCGCGACGCTGGGCGCAAACACGGCGCTAAAAATAATCAGCAAATACAGCTCGGGCATGGAACCCCATATTTCCATAAAGCGCTGAAAAATCAGGTCGGTTTTACCACCAACGTAGCCCTGTATTGCCCCGGTTATCACGCCGATCACGACGCCGATCACCGTCAGCGCCAGACCGAACAGAACACTCAAACGAAAACCGTAAATCAGCTGTGCCAGCAAATCCCGGCCCCGGTCGTCGGTGCCGAAAAGATTGTCACGCGAGGGCGCAGAAGGGTTGGGCTCTTTGGCGAAGTAGTTGATGGTTTTCGGGCCATAGGGGTTGGGCGGGTAAATGGCCCAGTTGCTGCCCTGCTTGATTTTGTCCTTGATGAAGGGGTCAAGGTAGTCGGCGGGCGTATCAAAGTCACCGCCAAAAGTTTTTTCTGAATAGTCCTTCACCAGCGGAAAGTAGAGCTTGCTCTCATAGCTTACGAGCAGCGGCTTGTCGTTGGACAGCACTTCGGCAAACAGGCTGAACACCACCATGACGGAGAACAGTAGCAGGCTATAAAAACCAAGCCTGTTGCGACTAAAGCGCTGCCAGGCACGTTTGCCGGGGCTTAAAGATTCGCTATTTGAGACGGTATTAATCAAACTTCACCCTTGGGTCTACCCAAACGTAGCAAAGGTCGCTGATGAGCTTGGTCACCAAACCAATTAGCGTGAAAAGATAAAGCGTGCCCAGCACCACGGGGTAGTCGCGGCGTATCACGCTTTCATAACTCAGCAGGCCCAGACCATCGAGTGAAAACAGCGTTTCAATCAGCAGCGAGCCGGTAAAAAAAGCACCAATAAAAGCCGCCGGAAAGCCGGTGATGATGGGTATCAGCGCATTGCGAAACACATGCTTGTACAACACCTTCCGCTCGCTCAAACCCTTGGCGCGTGCGGTCAGCACATATTGTTTTCTGATTTCTTCAAGGAATGAATTTTTGGTGAGTACCGCTGTGACGGCAAAACTGCCCAGCACCATTGCGGTAATCGGCAAGGTGATGTGCCACAGGTAGTCCACGATGCGGGCTCCCCAGCTCAAGGTTTCCCAGTTCGACGAAGTCAGCCCGCGCAGCGGAAACCACTGCAGTTGCCCGCCAAAAATCACCAGCAAGGCCACGCCCAGCACAAAGCCGGGAATGGCGTAGCCCACCAGCACGATCAGCGTGGTCCAGAAGTCAAACCGAGTGCCCGCCCGCACCGCCTTGGCCACGCCTAGCGGCACGGCTATGAGGTAGCTGATGAAAAAGGTCCACAGGCCCAGGCTGATGGACACCGGCAGTTTGTCCTTGACCAGTTGCCAGACATCCTTGTGCTGGTAAAAGCTGTTGCCCAGATCAAAGCGGGCAAACTGCTTGAGCATTTGCCAAAAGCGTTCATGCATCGGCTTGTCAAAGCCATAAAGCACTTTGATTTCTGCAATGCGCTGCGCGTCCACGCCCTGCCTGCCCCGGTAACCTGCGCCCGATGCGGCAGCACTCTCGCCGCCAGAGTCACGCCCCTGTAACTGCGCCACCATTTGCTCGACCGGGCCACCCGGCACAAACTGCACCATGGCGAAGGTCAGCAGCAACACGCCGAACAGTGTCGGAATCATCAGCAGCAGGCGTTTGAGGATGTAGCTGGTCATGGATTTATTTGTTGTTAGCGGACGGCCGCCGTGCCGGGCCGCCCCAAGCAAGGCCAGCCCCCTCGGGGGGCAGCGCAGTACACGAAGTGACAAGCGTGGGGGTCATTTATGCCACCAGGTACTCATGGCCCACGTATCGGCTTGATAGTAAGGCGGAATAATCGACGGCAAAATAAACCGCCCTGGCCTATACCCAATTAAAAACGCATCGCCATAATATTGCGGTGCCGAGTAAAAACCGTTGGTCAGCACACGGTCGAGTGTACGCATGGCGGTGGCCAGTTCTGGTCTGGTTTTGGCGCTGACTACTTTTTGCAGCAGCGCATCAACAGCCGGGTCAGCCAGGCCCCAGACGTTGGATGAGCCGGGTGTTTTGGCAGCCTCAGAGCCGAAGCGCTCCAGCAGCTCGCCGCCGGGCGCGGTGCTGCCGGGCAGGCGCAGGGTGGTGACTTCAAAATCAAAAGCGTCCATTTTTTGTTTAGACAGCGAAAAGTCCACCACGCGGTAAGTCAGTGTGATGCCCAGCTTTTCAAGCGCTTTTTGAAATGGCCCCACCACCCGTATCAGCGAAGGTTGGTCGCTTAAAAACTCCATCGTGAAAGCTTCGCCCTTGGCGTTGCGCAGCGCGCCGTCTTTGTAAGCCCAGCCTGCCGATTTCAGCAGCGCTTGCGCTTGGCGCAGGTTGTCTCGCAGGCTATTGGGGGCTTGGGTCGAAGGCGATACCGGCACGGCACCAAATACCTCGGGTTGGAGCTTGCTGCGCAGTGGTTCCAGCAGCGCCAGCTCGTCAGGCTTGGGCAGGCCAACAGCCTGAAACTCGCTGTTCGGAAAATAACCGTTGACGCGTTTGTAGATGCCGTAAAAAAGCTGGCGGTTCATCCACTCAAAGTCCAGCGCCAGACCAATCGCCTGGCGCACGCGCACATCCTGGAACTTCGGCTTGCGCAGGTTGAACACATAGCCCTGAAAGTCGCCGGGGTTGCGGTTTTCAAAAGCCCGCTTGACGAGCTCGCCCGAAGTGAACTGCTTGCCGGTGTACTGACGCGCCCAATTACGTGAGATGAACTCGCGCATGAAATCGTATTCGCCCGCCTTCAAGCCTTCAAAACGGGAGGTTTCATCGAGATAGATCTTGAAGGTGATGCGATCGAAGTTGAACTGGCCCTTGCGGCTGGGCAGATCGGCGCCCCAATATGCCCCATCGCGCACGTAGGTGATGTCGCGCCCCATGGCGCTGCTGGCGGGCTTGTACGGACCTGAGCCTATGGGCAACTCCGAAACAATCTTGTCAAACGGCTTGCCGCCCCCCCAGGTGCGACTGAACACCGGCATACCACCCACCATCAGCGGCAGTTCCGGGTTGGGCGTTGCAAAGTCAAAACGCACCACCCGCTCGGACACCACCGTCACGCCCTTTACCTCGGCGTAAATCGTGCGGTACTGCGGTGCGGCGAGCTTGCTGGTGAGCTGGGTGTAGGAATGCAGCACGTCGGCAGCCAGTACCGGCGTACCATCGTGAAAGCGGGCTTTGCTATTTAAACGGAAGGTGGCAGAAAGCCTGCTCGGTGCAACCTCCACGTCATCAGCCAGCAAGCCATAAGCCGTGGTGGGCTCCTCGAAATTGCCAATCAGCAGACTTTCGATCATCAGCGTGCCGATGCCGTAAGGCGCAGTACCGCGTAGCGTGAAGGGGTTGAACTTGTCGAAATTGGTGGGCCGGGTGGGCGGCACCATGCGAATCTCGCCGCCCTTGGCAGCTAGCGGGTTAACGTAGCTGAAGTTGCTAAAACCGGACGGGTATTTGATGTCGCCAAACTGGGCGTAGGCGTGGGCGGCGGCGGCGCAAGGAGCCACCAAAGTGGCACCAAGGGCAAATAAAACCGAAAAAACCGGAAAAACTGATAAAGCGCGCATGCGACAATTCTGCAAGATTTTCAAGAAGGATAGTCTATGGGTTTTCTAGCTGGCAAAAAATTATTAATCACGGGCGTATTGAGCAACCGCTCCATCGCCTACGGCATTGCCAAGGCCTGCCACGCACAGGGCGCTGAACTGGCGTTCAGCTACGTGGGCGAGCGTTTCAAGGACCGCATCACCGAATTTGCGGCCGATTTTGACTCCACCCTGATCTTTGACTGCGATGTTGGCTCTGACGAGCAGATCGACAAGCTGTTTGCCGACCTGACCAAGACCTGGCCGACCTTTGACGGCTTTGTCCACAGTATTGGCTATGCGCCGCGTGAAGCGATTGCCGGCGATTTCCTCGACGGCCTGTCG
>JBKJOH010000054.1:0-5722 GCA_046593295.1 Polaromonas sp.
AAGACCAGCTTCAAGGGCGTGACCACCACCATCGAGTTCCTGCCTACCGGCGAGTTGAAGAACCCGTCCATCACCTTGTACAACTACAAGGATGGCAAGAAAGTCGCTCTGGAATAAGCCGCTTCAGGCATGACAAAAGCCACCGCGAGGTGGCTTTTTTTATGGTGGTGCGCCCGGGTCCAAACCGTGCAAGCCGGGCTCAGGCCGTCAGGCGGCCATCTCTTGCGGCGTGCGAAGCTGCTGGGCGACGTCATAGGGCACAGTCTTGGTTTTAACGGGTTGTTTGGTCACAGGCTTGGGCATAAGGTGCTATTCCTGAAAACTTTTGGCCAAATCGATGGCGAGTTCAATGTCGCTTTGCTGCGTGGATTTGTCTCGATCAGCAAGCAGCAAAAGCAGCCGCAATCCTCGCTGCGCATAATAGACGCGGTAACCGGGGTCAATATCTATTTTCAGCTCAGAGATGCCTCCGTTAGGGCTCGCTCTGGAATAAGTTGTGCATTTGGCCATCGGATTCGGCGATGCAATGCTAGGCGCGAAGCGTGCCGTGTGGCTCTGCCACACAAGCGATTCGCAACAACGCAGGGTGCCCGAAGCTGACGCGCCAAATGTGCAAGTTATTTCTGAACGAGCCCTTACTACTGGGTTCGCTTTTTCGTGCGCTGGCATGGGCGTTACAAGCTACTGAATTAATAGCGCTAACCTCGCGTGGATTCAACTGCTGATGGCCACGGCAGGTGTTTCCGCATCACGCCAGCGTACAGCGCACTGGCCTCAAACGCCGCCAGCCAGGCCTGCAAGTGCGGCCACGGCTGGGCTGCAAACCAGTCTGCATCGGTGTGCGCAAACTGGGGGTGGACAAAGGGGTCAAGTCTTGACATACCACATCAAGCCTACCCAACGCTCAAGCGGGACACCGAAAAAGCGCGGCGCCCCGCTTGAGCGTTAACCGTCGAAAATGTCACCGTTCGATAGTTCGTAGCAACTCGCAGCCCAGTTTGTGGCAAGCTATAGTTTTCGTTAGCCCTAGGAGGTCATATGCCCTTGACATTGGAAGCCATTGAAATCGAAGTCTTGAACCTTCCTGCAGTGGACCGTTCTCATTTGTTGGACCGCTTGATCACCAGTTTGGAGGCCGACACGGCGATTCAAGAAGCTTGGGAGCTTGAGGCAGAACGCAGAGACCGTGAGATTGACGAGGGCAAGGTTCAGGTTGTTTCTGGCACTGATCTTCTCGCACGCCTGCGCGCGCAGCTTCAGTGAGTTACACCGTTCATCCTGAGGCTGAGAGGGAATTGGAAGAAGCCTTCGCCTTTTATAGGGATCGTGGTGGCGCAGCTCTCGCTCGGGCCTTCCTAAATGAATTCGGTAGAGTGGTGGAAATGCTGGTCGCGAATCCCGGCTTTGGAACGCCTGCCGGCAGCAACAGGCGCACCTACCCATTCAGGAGATTTCCGTACAGTTTGATTTACAGGCCAACTGTTAGAACGCACGAATGACGGGGTTGAAGCGGGTGGCAGCCAGTGTGGCCATGTATAGCGCGGTGCGCAACGTGGCACGTCTGCCGCTGGCGCGTAATCGACAAATTCAGGCCAATTCAGGCAGCCTGTGCCGACAGTTTTCAGCGGTGCTCTCCTACAGGCTTGCGCTGCTACGGGTCTTACATTTTGTAAACAGGCGGTGCCATCAAAGCTGGTTATTCTTTAACCGTGAAGGTTTTATTCAAATGCCTGAAACTTTTCTACTTTACAAAAGGTGATACCCAAATGAAATCGAAACAACTCTTGATGTCTCTAGGCACTTCCGTGATCGTCCTGACCGCCATGGTCGGTTGCGGTACCAACCCAACCAATGCACAAATCGGTACTGGCGTCGGCGCTGTTGCTGGTGGTGTGGTTGGCAATGCCGTGTTCGGCAGCACGCTGGGCACCGTTGGTGGTGCAGCCGCTGGTGCGTTGATTGGCAACGAAATTGGCAAGAAGAAATAATTTCTTTTACCCAACGCAAGAGGGCTGGCTTTAACTTAGCCAGCCCTTTTTTTATACCTGCTGTTTCTGATGCCTAAGCCGCAGGGTTGTTGCCCTTGCGGCCCGCCTTCCACGCGCCATACAGCACCACGACACCCGGAATCAAAATCATGGCCCAAATCACTTTTTCAAGGTTAGCTTTGACGATAGGCACGTTGCCAAAGAAATAACCTGCGGTCACCAGACTGCCCACCCATAGGGCACCACCACCAATGTTGTAGAGCGTGAATTTGCGGCGCGACATTTCAGACACGCCCGCTACAAAAGGCGCGAACGTGCGCAGAAATGGCATAAATCGCGCCACCACAATCGTTACGCCACCATATTTTTCATAAAAATAATGGGCTTGGTTAAACGCGTTTTTATTGAAAAAGCGGGACTGTTCCCACTGAAATACCTTTGGCCCGAAATATCGGCCCACCGTGTAGTTGCATTGGTCACCCAACACGGCGGCGGCCAACAAAAGACCTACCGCCAAGGGGTAACTCATCAAGCCCACACCGCACATGGCACCGACTACAAACAGCAATGAGTCACCGGGTAAAAACGGCATCACCACCACGCCGGTTTCGACAAAAATAATCGTAAAAAGCAGCGCATAGACCCATACGCCATAGTTGGCGACAAACGCCTCCAGGTGCTTGTCGATGTGGATGATGAAGTCGATAACGAAGGTGATGATTTCCATGGGCCTGATTTTGACAGGTCTTGATGAGAGAACTTCCGGCCCAAGCCCTAAAATCAAAACCAATGTCTGCACTGCCGCCTCAAACCCATCCAACCCAGCCCCGCCGCCCGATTCGCGAACTGCCCGATGAGCTCATCAGCCAGATTGCCGCTGGCGAAGTGGTGGAGCGCCCCGCCTCGGTGGTGCGTGAGCTGCTTGACAACGCGCTCGATGCGGGTAGCACACAAGTCACCGTGCGCCTGCTGGCTGGCGGTGTGCGCCTGATACTGGTGGAAGACGACGGCTGGGGTATTGCGCGCAACGAACTGGCGCTGTCGCTGCGTCGCCACGCGACCAGCAAAATCGCCTCGTTGCAAGACCTTGAATCCGTTGGCACCATGGGCTTTCGGGGTGAGGCGCTGGCTGCCATCAACTCGATTGCTGACATGAGTTTGCTGTCAGCAACTGAAGGTGATGATTCAGCCCATAAACACGCCTGGCAGCTCGATGGCCGTACTGGCGAGATGAAAGCCGCAGCGCGCGCACGCGGCACCAGCGTTGAAGTGCGCGAGCTGTTTTACGCTACCCCGGCACGGCGCAAATTTTTAAAAACCGATGCCACCGAGCTGGCGCACTGCATAGAGGCGGTGCGCCGCCATGCGCTGGTGCGGCCCGATGTCGGTTTTGCGATCTGGCATGAAGGCAAGCTGGTGGAGCAGTGGCGTGCCTGTCAGGGCGAGACCGCGTTTGAACAACGCCTGGCCGACGTGCTGGGCAGCGACTTTGTAGCGCAATCCGTCGCCGTGCATTACGAGAGCACGGCACGCTGCGCTGACGGCTCACCCTTTGTTACCGTGCGTGGCCGTGCCGGCATACCCGATGCCGCCCGCTCGCGCGCCGACCAGCAGTTTGCCTACGTCAATGGCCGCTATGTGCGCGACAAGGTGCTCACCCACGCCGCGCGCAGCGCCTATGAAGATGTGCTGCACGGCCACCGCCAGCCGGTGTATGCGCTGTATGTAGAGATGGATCCGGCGCGTGTCGATGTGAACGTACACCCGACCAAAATCGAGGTGCGCTTTCGGGATGGCCGCGAAATTCATCAGGCGGTGCGGCATGGGGTTGAAAACGCGCTTGCGATACCGAGGGCGAGGGCGACCGGCTCTGAACAGTCGCCCTTCGGAAATGGAGCAAATGGAGAAAATCGAGCACCTGAAAGCCCTACAGAAGCATTTTCAGGCCTTTTTTCGGGAATAAAAACGTCTGTAACGCCCTATTCATGGGCGCAACCAGCTATTAATTTTGTAGCAAATTCAAATCGCAAGGTTTCCGATTTCGAGGCCATGTGGCCTTCTCAATCAACAAATGAAGCATCAACAAATTCAGCCATCACGGTTGCCGCCGACTTAGCCCCCGGCGACTGGCCTTTATGGCCGCTGGGCCGCGCCATCGCGCAGCTACAAGGTATTTACGTGCTGGCCGAAAACACCCAGGGCCTGGTGATTGTGGACATGCACGCGGCCCACGAGCGCATCGTTTACGAACGCTTAAAAACGCAAATGAATGCGGAAATGGCCAGCATCGCCAGCCAGCCACTGCTCATCCCCGCCACCTTCGCAGCTACAGCCCAAGAAGTCGCCACCGCCGAGGCAAGTGTCGATACCTTGGCCACGCTGGGTCTGGAGATCACGCCTTTTTCGCCCAAAACATTAGCCGTGCGTGCTGTGCCCACCAGTCTGGCGCAGGGCGATGCGGTCGAGCTGGCACGCAGCGTGTTGGCTGAACTCGCCCAGCATGATGCAAGCACCGTCATCCAGCGCGCGCAAAACGAGTTGCTGTCCACCATGGCCTGTCACGGCGCAGTGCGTGCCAACCGCAAACTGACCATAGACGAGATGAACGCCCTGCTGCGTCAAATGGAGGCCACCGAGCGCTCCGACCAGTGCAACCACGGCAGGCCGACCTGGCGACAGATCAGCATCAAAGAGTTGGATGCGCTGTTTATGCGCGGGCGCTAAAAAGCCCATGAAAGCAGCCATGCACAGCGATTTATTGCCGACCTGCATTGCCATTGCTGGCCTAACCGCATCCGGCAAGACGGCTGCCGCTTTGGCGATTGCCCAGCGCTGGCCGGTTGAAATCATCAGCGTTGATTCAGCCCTGGTGTACCGCGGCATGGACATCGGAACCGCCAAACCCACGCCGGATGAGCTGGCCGCCGTACGGCATCACCTGATTGATATTCGCGACCCGCTCAATGCCTACAGTGCGGCAGAGTTTGTGCTGGACGCAAAGCGTTTGATGCGGGAGATCAGCGCCAGAGGCAGACGACCCCTGCTGGTTGGCGGCACCATGCTGTACTTCAAAGCGCTGATGCAGGGTATTGACGACATGCCCAAGGCCGACCCCGGCGTGCGCGCACTGATTGCGCTGCAAGCACAGACAAAAGGCTGGCCCGCCATGCACGCCGAGCTGGCCAAAGTAGACCCCCTCACTGCCGCCCGGCTACAGCCGCAGGACTCGCAGCGCATCTCGCGTGCTTTGGAAGTTTTCAGAATTTCTGGCCAGCCGCTGTCGTTTTTCCAGACCCGCAATGCAGCCAAAAATGCAGCCAACATTGCTACAAAATCAGTAGCTTGTTACCCCCATAAACAGGGCGCTATAGACGATATTGATGTAAATTTCAGGCTGATTTCACTCGAACCCATGGAGCGTAGCTGGCTGCATGCCCGCATTGCTGCGCGGTTTGATGCCATGCTGGCCGCAGGCTTTATGGATGAAGTCAAAGCCCTGCGCGCGCGCGGCGACCTTCATGCCGATTTGCCGTCCATGCGCTGCGTGGGTTATCGGCAGGCATGGGAGGCGCTAGGAGCCTGTCGGGCTTTGGGCATCGATAGCGAAAAAGAGCCCCAGCGAGGACAGTTTTTGCCGGATTTGCAGGCCCATAGCCCGACTATGGGTCAAAAAGCCGGCAAAAACTGTCCTCGCTGGGGCTCTTTTTCGCTATCGATGCCCAAAGCCCGACAGG
>JBKJOH010000209.1:0-15492 GCA_046593295.1 Polaromonas sp.
GCTCGCCCGTAGGGTGCAGTGCTTGCACTGCAGCGAAATTGGTGTCTGACCCCAATAACCCATTTGCCGATTCCGGCGCTGAACACGTCAAGGCATACAGAACGGTGCGCCCGGTAAGCCATAATCCACATCAATTTACTCGCTGGAGATGTGCGTTGTTTTCGATCATACAAGCCGCAGGCTGGCCCATCTGGCCGCTGGTTGCCTGCTCCGTGCTGGCGCTGGCGCTGGTTATTGAACGCTTCAGCAGTCTTAAAACCCGCAAGGTTGCCCCGCTCCGGCTGGTTGACGAGGCCATCACCGTATCCCGTACCTCCATTCCGTCGCCTGACGTGGTGGCGCAACTGGAGCAAAGTTCCCTGCTGGGCGAGGTTCTTGCTAGCGGCCTGCGGGCCCTCAACACCAACCCGCGCATCAGCGAAGAAGACCTCCGCTCAACACTGGAGGGCGCAGGGCGGCAGGCGGCTCACCAACTTGAACGCTACCTAGCCGCGCTGGCAACCATTGCCTCAGCGGCACCTTTGCTGGGCCTGCTGGGAACAGTGATCGGCATGATAGAAATTTTTGGCTCCCAGGCTGGCACTGGCGGTGTGGCTAGCTCCGCTGGCGGCAATCCAGCCCAGCTGGCGCAAGGTATTTCAATCGCGCTCTACAACACGGCGTTTGGCCTGATTGTGGCCATTCCGTCATTGATTTTCTGGCGCTACTTTAGGGCTAGGGTAGATGACTATCTGCTCACAATGGAGCTGGCATCCGAGCGTTTTGTGCGACATCTCAATCATCTGAGAAAATGACCCCCACGCTTTTCACTTCATGTAATACGCTGCCCCCCGAGGGGGCTGTGCTTGCTTGGGGCGGCACTGCGCTGCACACACCATGAACTTCCGCAAAGGTTCGCGCGATGAGCCGGAGATCAACCTGATCCCCTTCATTGATGTCTTGCTGGTGGTGCTGATCTTTCTGATGCTGTCCACCACCTACAGCAAATTTACCGAGTTGCAAATCAAGCTGCCACTGGCCGATGCGGAAAAGCAGCGCGACTATCCCAAGGAAGTCATCGTCTCAGTCAGCAGTGATGGCCGCTACGTGATTAACCGGGTAGCTGTTGAAGGCCGTAGCCTGGAAGCCCTGGGGGCTGCACTGGTTCTGGGTGCCAAGGCAGGCAAAGACAGCGTCATCATCATCAGTGCGGATGCCAGCGCTACCCATCAGGCCGTCATCACGGTGATGGAGGCCGCGCGGCGAAATGGCTTCAGTCAGATCACCTTTGCCACCCAAAGCGCCGTCAAGTAGTACGTTTCGTCAAAAGGATTACAAAATGAAATTGATGGATTTTTGCGCCAGACTAGGCGCACGGGCGCAGCCAGACCGGGAGTCTGGCAAGACTGGGCAACGACGTATGGCGCAAAAAGACGCGATTTCATGTAAGCATTTTGGCGAAACGGACTACTATGGTGCGGCCCAAAGCATTGCGCGATAAGCCATTGGGTTTAGCCTGCGGACTCGCCTTGAACTCGCGCGTCACCGTCCGTCAGAACATCAGCAGCGCGGTGCAGCGGGCCTGGTTGAATCGGGGCGCACTTGCCTGCCTGTTATGGCCCGTATCGCTGCTGTTTGGTCTGCTGGTCAAGGTACGTCGCCTGATGTACCAGGCCGGGTTTTTAAAGTCAGTCCGGGTCGGCGTGCCGGTGCTGGTAGTGGGCAATGTGGTGGCAGGCGGTGCCGGAAAAACGCCGCTGGTCATGGCACTGGTGCGGCATTTTCAGGGCCAAGGCATGGCTGTTGGTGTGGTTTCGCGCGGCTATGGACGGACGGTTAAAACATGCCAAGAAGTTTTGTCCAGCACCGCCGTTTTGGAGTCTGGTGATGAGGCAGCGCTTATAAAACGGGCGACGGGCGCTCCTGTTTTTGTAGCATCCAAACGTATTGAGGCGGCTCAGGCCTTGCTCAGTGCCTATCCCGCAACGCAATTATTGATTTGCGATGATGGCCTACAGCATTACGCTTTGGCGCGCGATATTGAAGTGGCGGTGTTTGACGACCGTGGCACAGGTAACGGCTGGCTGTTGCCCGCCGGCCCTCTGCGCGAGCCCTGGCCACAGCGACTACACAACGGCATCAGCCTTGTATTGCATACCGGAAGCAAACAGGCTTTTGACGGCTACGTCGCTTCCAGGAAACTAGCGGGGCATGCTGTGGCTGCCGATGGCCGCAAGGTCACCCTGCAAAGCCTGAAGGCGCAGTCACTGATTGCGCTGGCCGCCATAGCCCATCCGGAAGCTTTTTTTACGATGCTGAAGGAATGCGGCCTGAGCCTGGCTGAAACGATTGCCCTGCCGGACCACGACGATTTTGCAGACTATGCGCTGCCTGTCAAAAACGGCTCTACCGTACTTTGCACCGAAAAAGATGCGGTCAAGCTTTTTGGCTCGCCCGAGATGGCTGCGGTAAACCTGCTGGCGGTAGCGCTGGAGTTTGCGCCTGAGCCGGCTTTTCTGGAGGCGCTGGATGCCCTACTGGCTCCTCTGCTCTCTGCTTCCCGGCTTTCTGCTTCGCTGCTTTCTCAATTACCATCAGCACATGGACACTAAATTGCTTGAACTGCTGGTCTGCCCGGTCACGAAAGGACCGCTCGAATACGACCGCGAAAAGCAGGAACTGGTTTCAAAAAGCGCGCGTCTTGCCTACCCGGTTCGGGACGGGTTGCCCGTGATGCTGGAAACCGAAGCGCGTACCCTGAGCGACGCTGAACTCGGCCTGGGGTTTTTGGGGTCAGAGCCCAAATTCGCCAAGCCTTTGGCTCGTCCGTAGAGTGCAGTGCTTGCACTGCAGCGAAATTGGTGTCTGACCCCAATAACCCACCGGCATGAGCTTTACCGTCATCATCCCCGCGCGCCTGACATCCGTCCGGCTACCCAACAAACCGCTGGCAGACATTGGCGGAATTCCGATGGTGGTGCGCGTGGCACAACGTGCTCTGCAAAGCCATGCTGCGCAGGTTGTTGTTGCGACCGACAGCGCCGAAGTCGCTGAGCGCTGCGCAGGCTTTGACATCCCCGCCATTTTGACCCGAAGCGATCACCCGAGCGGCAGCGACAGGCTGGCGGAAGCCTGCGACATTCTCAAGCTACCCGATGACGCATTGGTGGTGAACGTACAGGGCGACGAACCCCTGATTGACCCGACCCTCATCAATGCCGTGGCATCGCTGCTGTCTGAACGTCCCGATTGCGCCATGAGCACGGCGGCTCACGCCATTGAAGAGCTTGCCGACCTGCTCAATCCAAACATCGTCAAGGTGGTACTGGATGCCCGCCAGACCGCACTTTATTTCAGCCGTTCGGCCATTCCCGCAGCCCGCGACTTTTCCGGCCAGGCCTGGTGGAAGGTCGGCAGTAAGTTGCCGAAGCCGTTCAGGCATGTCGGAATCTACGGCTATCGGGTGGGATTTTTAAGGTTGTTTCCGACCCTTGCGCAAGCGCCGCTGGAGCAACTCGAATGCTTAGAACAGCTCAGGGCTCTCTGGCATGGTCACCGGATAGCGGTTCATATCGCGACGCAGGCTCCTGGCCAGGGCGTTGACACACCGGAAGACCTGGCCAGGGTGCGCCAGCTGTTTTTGTAATTCACTGCTTGCTCAAGGGTCAGTCGCTGTTAACAGGCCGGATATAAGGTGTGCAGTGATTCCCCCGCTAATACCCGCTATTCGTTTGCAAACAAGGAGGAGTCCATATACGGAACTCGCGGACGTTCCGCCGGAAGCGCTGGTGGGCAACGTTGTGGTTGAAATTCGTTCGGTGGTGGCACGAGTCGGAACCGTAAACGTTCCGACTTACACCGATGGCGAAACGCATGGGATGTGCCCGGAAGATTCGTAGGGCAGAACTCGAAGTGGTTCCCCCGAATGCGGCTACTTCTTACTACTAGATTTTTTTGGCTTTTGCCATGGCGCGCGCTTTGCAGCAGTTTTGTGTTTGCACAAATAGCTAGCTTTGCAAGTTGACATATCACGTTTGGTCTTGGCCTTGTGGTCTTGCTCGGTCAACCACTGCATATTTTTGGGTTTGTCTTTGCCGCCGTTCATCAACGCTTTTTTATGGTCGATTTGATATCCAGCGCAGCCACCCTTCTTTTCTCCCGTAGCAGGGCAAGGATTCGCTTTGCGAAACTCAGTTTTCTGTTGTGCATCTCTCGGCAGGGCAAACGCCATTGATGAAGTCCAAAATACTGCTCCATAGAGAATAACAGCGGTGAATTTCATTGCTTACCCTGATTGAGTTTTGCACTGTAGAAAGCAGGTTTTCATTGCATTTGACGATAACGCAGTGTACGCTCATTTTAATCTGCCATCTGTACATTTCACAAGCGAATATGCTACTCCCGCAATTGCTTCTCGTTCACCCGCGTAGGTGCATCGACTATCAGGTTCTTACCACGCCGCGTTTTCGGGAACGCAATCACGTCACGAATCATTTCAGCTTCGCACATCATCGTAACGATGCGATCCAGGCCGAACGCGATGCCCACATGCGGTGGCGCGTCGCACAGTAACGCGACGAGCAAAAATTCAAACTTCGCGCGTTGATTTTCCTGTAAGTTGAAAACAAGGAGCAGGTGCTACCCTTTTGGTGCATAGCGTGTTGCTTTCGTGTGGTGCAGGTTTTCTCGCATCTTCAGGTGCCCTTTGCCGACTTGTCAGGTAGCCTCTCGGGCAACCTGACGATAAGTCCCCTGAATCCATAAAAAATACGAGGACATCCATGAGATTGATTTTGTTGGGCGCACCTGGTGCAGGCAAAGGAACCCAGGCCACCTTCATCTGCCAAAAATACAATATCCCACAGATTTCAACCGGTGACATGTTGCGCGCGGCCGTGAAGGCCGGAACGCCGCTGGGTATTGAAGCCAAAAAGATCATGGACTCCGGAGCGCTCGTCAGTGACGAGCTCATCATCAATCTCGTCAAGGAGCGCATCGCCCAGCCGGACTGCGACAAGGGTTTTCTGTTTGACGGCTTTCCACGCACCATTCCCCAGGCAGATGCCATAAAGGCCGCAGGTGTCAAGCTCGACTACCTGCTGGAAATTGATGTTCCGTTTGAAGCCATCATCGAGCGCATGAGTGGCCGCCGCTCGCACACTGCCTCTGGCCGCACCTACCACGTCAAGTACAACCCGCCCAAAGTTAAAGGCAAGGACGACGTAACCGGCGAAGCACTGATACAGCGCGTCGACGACAAGGAAGAAACCGTTCGCAAGCGTCTCGAGGTCTACAGCGCCCAGACCCGCCCGCTGGTGGACTATTACTCCCAGTGGGCAAAGACAGAACCGACCCTGGCTCCGGCTTACCGCGCCATCAGCGGCATGGGCAGTGTGGACGAGATCACGGCCAGGGCGTTCAATGCCTTGTCTAACTGACAAAGCATTGCAAGCAACTTAGCAACAAAGGCCATCTGACAGACGGCCTTTGTTACTTGTACTGCTCGTAACGCCCTGTCTCATTCTCATCGGGCCGTGGCTGTTTGCCTGCTCATCAGGCGAAGCATCATTGAAATCCGGGCCTTGACCGGGCTCAAACCGTCAGAATCAAGCATGGTATCGCCCGGCTTGGGCAAGACCCCACCATCCACGCAGCGCGTCGCCCTGACGACCTCAATGCCAAGCGCCTGGGCGCGCAATAGTGCGGCTTCCAGTGCATGGTGCAGCGTGCCATTGCCCGTCGCCGCGACCACCAAGCCACGCACGCCGCCTGAGACCAGCGTATCGACCATTGCCGCACTGGCACCGACGTAACTCATCACGATCTCGACGCGCGGCCAGTCCGACCCGTTACTCTGACTAGCCATGCTTTTGATGGCTTCCGGAACAACACCGACAGCCGCTACAGGCCAATCCCTTACCAGGCGCAAACGCCCTTTCTCGACATAACCAACAGGCCCGACATCGCCGGATGAAAAAGCATCTAACCGCGAGGTATGCACCTTTTGCACATCGCGCGCACTGTGAATCACACCCGCACACACCAGCACCACACCGCGCGCGCCCGGCTGCATCGCAACAGCAACTGCATCACGCATGTTTTGCGGGCCATCTGCTGCCAGTGCAGTGGCTGGCCGCATGGCGCAGGTCAACACCACCGGCTTGTCAGGGTTCAGCAGCGTCTGCAAAAACCACGCGGTTTCTTCCAGCGTATCGGTGCCATGCGTGATCACCACGCCCACTACCTCGGGCTGCATCAGCCAGTGATCGACGCGCCGGGCCAACTGCGCCCAGACCGCAAAACCCATGTCCTTGCTGTCAATTTGTGCAACCTGCTCGGTCAGCAGCTCACAAGGGCTGGCTGCAAGGTCAGTAATGTCGGCTACAAGAGCCTCTATGCCGACTTGCGCGGCGGTGTAGCCAATGTGGTCAGTTGCCGATGCTGCGGTTCCCGCAATCGTCCCACCTGTACCCAGAATCACGATTTTTTTCTTCGTCATAAAACCCGTACTTGCAATTTTTTAAAAACTGGATAAAAATACAGTTACTGGATATTAAACCAGTCCAAACGGTTCATATCACCCATTTCTAGAAGTGCCCTGAATCACGATCAGGTCACATTTGTGTCCCAAGGAGTCCGAACCATGAGTTTCAATGATTTTCCGGAAATGCCAAAACTCACTGCACGTCAGCAGCAAATCCTGGAGCTGATTCAAAGCGCCATCGCCCGCACCGGTGCGCCGCCGACCCGGGCCGAGATTGCAAACGAGCTGGGTTTTCGCTCTGCCAACGCTGCTGAAGAACACCTACAGGCGCTGGCGCGCAAAGGTGTCATTGAGCTTGTCAGCGGCACCTCCCGCGGCATACGCCTGCGCAGCGACACCCTCAGACTATTGAACGAATCGCGCATCAAACAGTTTTCCCTGCCGTTGCAAAGCCTGGCCCAACTCGCCCTGCCTCTGGTAGGGCGAGTTGCTGCTGGCAGCCCGATTCTCGCGCAGGAGCACATCGAGCAAACCTATTATTTCGAGAGCAGCCTGTTTCAAAGGCAACCAGATTACTTGCTTAAAGTGCGTGGCATGAGTATGCGGGATGTCGGCATCATGGACGGTGACCTGCTCGCCGTCAAACAGGCCAAAGAAGCCAAAAACGGGCAAATCGTTGTGGCACGCCTGGGTGAGGAAGTAACCGTCAAGCGTTTTCGGCGTACCAAAAACACCATCGAGTTGCTGCCTGAAAATCCTGACTTCAAAACCATTGTGGTTGAGCCAGGTGAGCCGTTCGAACTTGAAGGCATTGCTGTCGGCCTGATCAGAAACACCATGCTCATGTAGCCACCAAAAACTTCATCACCTATCAGGAGTTCATCATGGGAATCGCCAGTTTTTCGACTCATTTTTCTTCAGCCTCAGTTTGGGCCGCAGTTGTGGCACCGTTGCAAGGCCTGCTGTCGCTATTTGTGCCGCAACAGGCCGCATCAGCAAATGCGGCTTTAAAGCAGGTCTGCATCCCGGCGCAACAGCCCCGTACCAGCCGTTTGAAAATCGTACGCCAGTTTGAACCCGGCGTTGGCCCGACGTGCGCTGGCCGCATGGTTATTTCCGGGCGCATGGCAGATGTATGCGCCGAGCTGGATCGCATGGCCGAACGTGAAGGGCCAGCGGCCCGGGTTTGAATGCTATTACTTCCTACAGATGCAAATTAGTGCATCTGTAGCTGCTTGCGAGGCAGAATTTAAAAACTTGCAGGCACAATATCGGCATGAATATTGTGATCCTCGACGATTATCAGGACGGAGTGCGAAAACTGGCCTGCGCGACCAGACTTGATGCGTATCCCGCCAAGGTTTACACCAACACCGTCAAAGGCATAGGCCAGCTTTCGGTTCGACTGAAAGATGCCGACGTGATTGTGCTGATCCGTGAACGAACGCACATGAGCCGGCAACTGATAGAAAAACTGCCAAAGCTGAAAATGATTGCCCAAACCGGGCGTGTAGGCACACACGTTGATGTGGCTGCCTGCACCGAGCGTGGCGTGGTTGTGTCAGAGGGCATTGGCTCGCCCACTGCACCCGCCGAATTGGCGTGGGCACTCATCATGGCGGCCATGCGCCGCATTCCGCACTATGTCGCTCACCTCAAACACGGCGTCTGGCAGCAAGCCGGGCTCAAATCAGCGTCCATGCCGGCAAACTTCGGACTCGGCTCTGTGCTCAAGGGCAAAACCCTTGGCCTGTGGAGTTACGGAAAGATCGGTCAAATCATGGCCGGCTATGGTCGCGCTTTTGGTATGCGTGTCGTGGTCTGGGGCCGAGAGACGTCGCTTGAGCGGGCTAAAGCAGATGGCTTTGAAGTGGCAGCCAGCAAGGCGGAGTTTTTCCAGCAAAGTGACGTACTCAGCTTGCACTTGCGCCTTAACCCTGAAACACAAGGCATCGTGACACTCGCAGACCTGTCGCGCATGAAGCCCTCGGCGCTTTTCGTCAACACCTCACGTGCAGAACTACTTGAGCCCGATGCCCTGATCGCGGCACTCAATCGCGGCCGGCCTGGTATCGCCGCCGTTGATGTGTTTGAGTCAGAACCCATACTCCAGGGGCACGCCTTGCTGCGCCTGGAAAACTGCATTTGCACGCCTCACATCGGCTATGTAGAGCAAGACAGCTATGAGATGTATTTTAGTGCCGCGTTTGACAACGTGATCAACTTCATCAAAGGCACGCCAACCAATATCGTCAATCCCGGCGCGCTCCAGGTTAGGCGCTAGGAGCCTGGACCGCAGAAGCTCAGGTTTTTCGGGATTTTGGCGGCTTGGGGGGCTCCGTCTTGCCATCGCCCACTGTAGAAGAGTCCAGCAAATCAAAGTCGATTAGATCGTCGGCCTTTGCTGCCGCCTCTGTTGCCCCGCTTGGCAGCGCTTCTGGCGTGGATGCAGCCGAGGGGGGCCATGCCCGCGATGTTCGCAGAAGACCAGGCAAAAAAATCAGCATCGGATTCCGCCTCAGGCGCAGGTTCAGAAGCGGAAGCAGGCGCTGGGGTTTTGTGATCCTTGCGAAACTGGCTCAAGTCCAGGTCAAGTCCAAAATTGAGCGAAGCTGGTGGTCTCACCGATGCAAGCAAGGGCTCATATTCTTCTTCAGGCTTGTCGTCTGCCACACTGGCAGACAGCGGTTGGATAGAGGTGGATACGAATTTTGTAGCTGTGAAATCGTCATCATCCGGGCTATCCGGCAAATCAAATTTTAGTTTTTTCAGGCGAGCGCCCATGTCCGGGTTGATGATTTCCTTGGCCACCGAATACAGCATCAGTAACTCGCGGTAGGCCTCCAGATCAAACGGTTCGGCCCCCGCATCGGGCCTGCGAAAGATCGATTCTTCAATGATGTCAAGTACCTTGGGGGAGGGCCACAGGGCTTCGATGCGCATCAAAGCTGTCTGATAGGCCTCAAGACCGGGGCTGCTATCGTTGTAGAACTCGAATGCGGGTAACTTGTCGTTGAAGCGCCGGTTAAAGTCCTCACGCAAAGCCTCGTAATCAGCCCGGCGCTTGAGCTGATGGTAAAGATTGAACAGGTCAAGGTAGACCAGCGCACTGGTCTCGCCGCTGTCGTCGATATGGCTGCGCAGCACCTCGATAGCCTGCTCATGCTGGCCCAGCGTGACAAAGAAGTCGGCCTGCTGCTGAACGTCAAACAGCTCCTCCGCTTTGACGGCCCGTGACGGATACGTCATGCTTATCGCAAAATCCGCCCCGTCTCTGCGCGAAAGCGGTGGTATTGAATCGCCCTCCGCCAGAGCAGAGATATGTTTGCCATTGGTGAATTTCGACTCGTTGACCGCCAGGTTGAGGTCAAGATCAAGAACGGGAATTACCGATTTTTTTTCTTTCTTGTGCCCTGCTTTTTTCGCCCCATCGCTTCCGGGAAATAATGCAACCTCGGCCTGCCCTTCGCTATCAGACCAGCCCTTTTCCCGCGCCTCGCTTTTACGCCACCACGGGATCTCGTCGGCGTGCTCGCTTCGTGACCAAAACCTCCGGCGCAGCAGGTAAGCCACTGCCACAAGAGCAATCAGCAACAGAACACCCAAAGCATAAACCAGCGCATTGGCGTAGCGTTCCGACTGGGCCTGTTTGACCTGACCATTCAGGTTGTCAATGGCGAGCCGGTTTTTTTGTGCCTGGACTTGCTGGTTGCGAACTGACTCTTCGAGTGACTGCAATTTTTCAGCGTCGCGAAGAATATCCTGCGGTTGTGCGGTCAGGGCGCGCCAGAGTGCCGCAGCGGCAGAGCGCTCCTGGGTCGACAGCGGCACACTGAGCAACTCGCCGGAGGACTTCAGTTGCGGGTCGCGCTCTATCGTCAAATCAAGCGGCTCCAGCTTTAGCCGGGCACCGCCTTTTACGGTTTTTGTACTTGCCCGGTTGTCTTTCTCGGCTTTTTTACTGCGTCGCAGTAATGTGGCGACAGGCCCATCCACAGGCGAGATGGAACTATCGCTGGCAGTCGGCGTGTTGCCCAGTTGGGCCGCTACGCTGCCTGTGTTGCCCGTGTTGCCTGTGTTGATACCCGGTGCAGACCGGGCTGCCTGCGGCGTGATGAGGGGCGGCGCGCCAGGGGCCACTTCGGAAGCCATGTCAGCCAGCACCACGTAACGCTTTTCAGTTTTTTGCTGGCAGCCCACGCGCAGGTAGAGCGTCACGACGGGTTCGTCTACCAGTGCCGATGAGCGGATGCGTATCACCGCGTCTGGCCCGGACGGCGGGATTTTTTCTACGGTGACCCTGATCCGCGACTTGCCTAGTTTGTTATCGCCATAAAAAACATCAGCATCCAGGCACAGGCCAGCCGGGTCTTCCTGCGCATCGAGAACCGCCTGCACGGAAATATCCAGCGGACCACCTATCAGGGCAGCGCCACGATGCTGCCCCAACGACACCGCCGAGGAACTGGTTGCCGCCAACAACAACAGCCAAAACAGAACAAGACTACTCTTTTTCACAGCGATAACGGCATATGTATGTTCACAATTTGGATTCTGGCATAGCCCTAAGATTACATCCCTTACGTAATAATACTTTGTTATGGAACCTTTTTTTAAAACTGTGGGCGTTGTAGGCACCGACGCCATGGGACGGGGCATTGCGCAAATTGCGGCCCAGGCTGGCAGCGTCGTCAAATTGTTCGACCTGCAGCCGCAGGTAGCAGACAAAGCCAAAGCCGAATTGGCATCCCAATGGGACAAGCTGGTTGCCAAAAACAGGCTCGATCCGGCTCTGGCCGCAGGGCATCAATCCCGCGTCTTGACGGTTGACGCACTCACCAGCCTGGCCGACTGCGACCTGGTAGTCGAGGCCGTCATCGAACGGCTGGATGCCAAGCAGGCATTGTTCGCAGACCTCGAAGCACTGGTGTCGCCGCACGCCGTACTGGTGACCAACACATCGTCCCTTTCCGTCACCGCCATAGCCTCAAAGCTCAAGCAGCCCGGACGCTTTGCGGGCTATCATTTTTTCAACCCGGTCCCGCTGATGAAGGTGGTTGAAGTCATTGCCGGCATCAAGACCGATGCCGCTGTTTGCACCCAGCTTGTGGACTATGCCCGCCAGATGGGTCACACCCCGGTTCGTGCCCAGGACACGCCCGGTTTTATCGTCAACCACGCCGGGCGCGGCTATGGTACTGAGGCGTTGCGCATTGTCAACGAGGGCATTGCCGATTTCGCCACCATAGACCGTATCCTGCGGGACCAGGCCGGTTTCAAGCTCGGCCCCTTCGAGCTGCTCGATTTGACGGGGCTGGACGTGTCGCACCCCGCCATGGAGTCCATCTACCACCAGTATTACGAAGAAGCACGCTTTCGCCCCAGCGTGATCACCGCGCAGCGTATGGTCGGCGGGCTACTGGGCCGCAAGACTGGCGAAGGCTTTTACCGCTACCCAGATGGCGTGATGCAGACCACACCAGAGCCACCCGTGCCCGAGGTGGCCGAGATGCCCCCGATATGGGTATCGCCGCGCGCATCCCGGCGTTCAGAGCTGCTGCTGCTGCTTAAAAACCTGGGTGCAAAAATTGAAACCGGTGCCTCCAGCTCGCCGCAGGCCTTGACGTTGGTCGCCCCACTTGGTTTTGACATCACCACGGTGGCCGTGGTCGAGCGGCTGGACCCGGCCCGCACCATAGGCATAGACATGCTGATTGACGATGCCGCCACCAAGCGCCGGGTATTGGCCACCAACCCCGCCACCCGTTGCGACATGCGGGACGCAGCGCACGCCCTGTTTGCGCGTGACGGCAAGGCCGTCAGCGTGATACGCGACAGCGGCGGCTTTGTCACGCAGCGCGTGGTGGCCGCCATCGTCAACATTTCCAGCGACATTTGCCAGCAAGGCATTTGCAGCCCGAAAGACCTTGAAACCGCTGTCACGCTGGGCCTGGGTTACCCCATGGGCCCGCTGACCATGGGCGACCGCTACGGGCCAACGAATATTCTGGAAGTACTTTTCAACATGCAAACCGTCTACGGCGACCAGCGCTACCGCCCTTCCCCATGGCTGCGCCGACGTGGTGCCATCGGCCTGAGCCTGATGCACGAGGAGACATGATGGCCTCCCTCAAAAGCACCAGCGAAGGCCAGACGCTCATTCTGACCATCAGCAACCCCGAGTTCAGAAACGCCCTCAGCCCCGAGATGTACGCCGCTGGCATTGAGGCCCTCAACGCCGCAGAGAACAGCAGCGACATCCGCAGCGTCATCATCACCGGTGAAGGCAGCCTATTTTGTGCAGGCGGCAACCTGAATCGCCTGTTGTCCAATCGCCGTGAGGCACCTGTTGTTCAGGCCCAGAGCATTGACGGCCTGCACAACTGGATAGAGACCATCCGCACCTACCCCAAGCCCATCATTGCGGCGGTTGAAGGTGCCGCCGCCGGGGCCGGGTTTTCGCTGGCGCTGGCCTGCGATTTTTGCGTGGCAGCCAGCAATGCCGTGTTTGTGATGTCTTACAGCAGCGTTGGCCTGTCGCCTGATGGCGGCGGCAGTTGGAGCATTGCACGCGCCCTGCCGCGCGCGCTGGCCAGCGAAATCCTGATGACCGGTGAACGCATCAGCGCCCAGCGGCTGCATGACTTCGGCCTGGTCAACCAGCTCAGTCATGCCGGGTCAGCCCTGACAGAAGCCCTCACGCTGGCCGAGCGCCTCAACGCTAGAGCCCCGAATACGTTGGCCAGCATCAAGGAGCTGATAAACGACGCGCCCGGCAACACCCTGAGCCAGCAACTCGCCAGCGAGCGCGACCACTTTGTCAAAAACCTGCACCACGCCAATGGCGGCGAGGGCATTGATGCATTTCTGCAAAAGCGCACGCCGCACTACCGCTAAAAAGACAGCTCATGGACGATCCCATTCTGACGATAGATGAACGCTCGGCCATTAACCATGAGCAACTTTGACCACTTCGTCGGCACCCGTGCCGTTACCGGCCAGCAGGCCTTTGACATCCAGGCGCTGCAGGCCTATTTAAACCAGCACATGCCAGCCACTGAGCCGCGCATCAGCAGCCTCAGCGTGGAAATATTCAAAGGTGGTCAGTCCAACCCCACGTATAAATTGGTCACCCCTGAAAAGGCTTACGTGATGCGGGCCAAACCCGGCCCGGTTGCCAAACTGCTGCCGTCGGCCCATGCCGTTGAGCGCGAATTCAAAGTCATGCAGGGCTTGCAGGGCACCGACGTGCCGGTGGCCAAAATGTATTGCCTGTGTGAGGACGAATCCGTCATAGGCCGTGCGTTTTACGTGATGGAGTTTGTTGAAGGCCGCGTGCTGTGGGACCAGGCTCTGCCCGGCATGACCAAGGCCCAGCGCGGCGAGATTTATAACGAGATGAACCGCGTCATCTCTGCCCTGCACAAAGTCAAATTTGCAGAGCGCGGCTTGGCCGACTATGGCCGTCCAGGCAATTACTTTGAGCGCCAGATTGGCCGCTGGAGCAAGCAGTACGCAGCGTCCGTCACCAAGCCCATCCCCGAGATGGATCAACTCATAGCCTGGCTGCCAGCCAACATTCCGGCCAGCGCACGCGACGAATCCATGACCTCCATCGTGCATGGCGATTTCAGGCTGGACAACCTGATGTTTCACCCCACCGAGCCACGCGTGCTGGCCGTGCTCGACTGGGAGCTGTCAACACTGGGCCATCCGCTGGCTGATTTCAGCTACCACTGCATGGCCTGGCACATCACGCCCGGCGCTTTCCGGGGCATTGGCGGGCTTGACGTAGCCAGCCTGGGCATTCCGCTTGAAGCCGACTACATCCAGCTGTATTGCGACCGCACCGGCATCACCACACCCGCAGCCCTGGCGCAGGACTGGAATTTTTACCTCGCCTACAACCTGTTTCGTCTGGCTGCGATTTTGCAGGGCATTGCCAAGCGGGTCGAGGCCGGCACCGCCTCAAGCGCGCAGGCGGTCAGCTCGGCTGCCGGTGCGCCAGTGCTGGCCAAAATGGCTTGGGATTTCGCACTCAAAAAATAAGTACGCCCGCAGGCCAAGGGGTGCGTGAAATGATCAGATGTAATTTCACGATGCTATTGATTTAGTAGCTGGTAACGCCCGTATTAAAAGGGCTACAGCCACTTTCAAGTGTAAAAAATGCCGATTCTTCGGCATTTTTTATGTTTGAAACACTAAGCAGCCGCGCAATATCGGCAAATTGGTTCAGCAAGACCGTCCTGTTCTACGCCGCCACCCGCTGCAATAACGCCTCTTGCGCAAGGGAGTTCAGGCTCTTGCCTTCGGCCTCGGCAACGATGGCCAGCTTTTCGTGCAAGTCAACAGGAATACGAAGGTTGAATTTGCCCGAATAGTTTCGCCTCGGCTCAATGCCTTTCTCGTGGCAAACGTCGAGAAAAACCTGTAGCGACTTCTTGAACTCAGCTCTGAGCTCTTTGGGGTTTTTGCCGTAAAAGTCAGCTCCACCAGTCAGGCCGAGTATCTCGCCCCGGAATATATCGAGTTCTGCGTCGTACTCAATCTTTGCGCTGTAATCGTTAAGGCTCATTAAATTCATGGTGTCACTCCGTGCTGTTCGAACCACTTGCGAATGCTTGCAACGGCACCCTTGTCAGTGTTGGGCGAAGGATGCGGCCTATGAAAGACACGCACTTCATTGAACAGGACGACAGCTATACGGCTGCCTTCCCTTTCACTGATTTCGGCCCCAAGCTCCTGCAAAAGCCCGTCAATGTCGCGCCACTGAATATTGGCACTGACCGGATGAGTGCAGATTGCTTCAAGCGTTCGCTGATGCTTTCGCTTCATGTTCTGATGGTACTACAAATAAGTACCATTAGACCACCTTAGCGCCTGCGCCACTGGCGCTGCAGCATCAGCAGCATGACGATGCCAATCGCCACAAAGCTAACGAATGACCAGTTGGCGATGGAGCCGCCTAGAAAAGTCCAGTCAATCTTCAAGGGCAGCGGTGACTGCACGAAGATTGACTGGACTTTTCT